>CANKZX010000022.1 GCA_947488275.1 Alphaproteobacteria bacterium
GACGCGGCATACTTTAAAGAAGGCATTTCGTGTGTTGTTAAAATTAGATCATCTGCAACCCCTATACACGCTGTTATTAAAGCCATATCCCCTACAGAAGCTGATGTCATTTTTGACATCCCCGAATATGGTGTTGCAGCAGGACAAGCCGCTGTCTTTTATGATAACGAACGTGTACTTGGTGGTGGGTGGATTACTTCATAATGAAATCTCATTATAAAAATCTTTCTTGACCAAAACAGCAGATCCTTTTAGCTTATAAACAGTTTACAAACAGATTCCAACGGATGAGGTCTTTATTTTTATGTCCAAACATGCTGTCATAACACCTGAAGCCATTAAAAAAATTGGCAAGCTTGCCAGAATCCGATTAAACGATGACAACGTTTCTTACTATCAACAACAACTTAATGGTATTTTTAGCTGGATTGATGCACTTCAAAGCGTTGATATAGCGGGCATTGATTTAAACATTGATCAAACCAAACAGTATATGCATGAGCGCCAAGATAATGTCACCGCCCCCAACCGTGTTACGGATGTTTTATCAAATGCACCTGCATCGATGCATGATATGTTTTCAGTTCCTAAAGTTGTTGAATAAAGGTACCTCCATAAATGTCTGATTTATTAAAATTATCACTTGTTGATGCTGTGAAAGCATTAACCGTGAAAGAAATTACATCTGTTGAATTAACAAAAGCATATCTCGCTCAAATGGAAGCAAAACGGACACTTAATGCCTATGTTTTAGAAACACCTGAGCTTGCACTTGATCAAGCAAAGGCATCAGATATTCGCTTGCAAAAGGGTGAAGGGCGTGCGCTTGAAGGAATCCCCCTTGGCATTAAAGATCTCTTTTGTACCAAAGGTATTCGCACAACGGCATGTTCCAAAATATTAGGGAATTTCATACCGCCCTATGAATCAACTGTTACACAAAATTTATGGGACAAAGGCGCTGTTTGCCTTGGCAAAACCAATATGGATGAATTTGCGATGGGATCCGCTAATATCACCAGTTGCTTTGGTGCCGTTGAAAACCCATGGAAACGTCGTAGTGACCCATCTGTTAAGCTCGTACCTGGTGGGTCTTCGGGTGGTTCAGCTAGTGCCGTCGCTGCCTCCATGGCAATTGCGGCAACAGCTTCTGATACAGGTGGATCCATTCGTCAACCCGCTGCTTTTTGTGGCCTTGTGGGCATTAAACCGACCTATGGTTTATGTTCGAGGTGGGGCATGATTGCTTTTGCTTCATCTCTTGATCAGGCTGGTCCCCTTACACGTACAGTTGCTGACGCAGCGCTTATGTTACAAAGCATGGCTGGTTTTGATGAAAAAGAGGCAACAAGTCTTAATGTTAACATTCCAAATTATTTGGCAAATTTAAAAGCCGATGTAAAAGGACTTAAAATTGGTATTCCACTTGAATACACGGATAAATTATCCCCTCGTGTTCGTGCACTTCTTAATGATGGCATTCGTTGGCTTAAAGAGGCTGGCGCTGAAATTCGTGAGATTAGCCTTAAAACAACGCCTTACGCCTTGCCAACGTATTACATTATCGCCCCAGCTGAAGCATCAGCAAACCTGGCACGCTATGATGGCGTACGATATGGCGCACGTGTTGATGGAACATCACTTGATGATTTATATGAAAACACACGAACAGCAGGGTTTGGCGACGAAGTCAAACGCCGTATTATGATTGGAACGTACGTATTATCTGCAGGCTATTATGATGCCTATTACATTCGTGCACAAAAAGTACGACAACTCATCATTCAAGATTTTGCGCGTGCTTTTTCAGATGTTGATGTTATTTTAACACCAACCACACCAACAGCAGCTTTTGGTATTGATGAAAAAGTAACAGACCCTATCGCAATGTACTTGAATGATATCTTTACGGTTACGGCAAATATGGCGGGGCTTCCAGGTATGTCTATTCCTGCAGGTCTTGATGATGATGGATTGCCACTTGGACTTCAACTTATTGGTCCAGCCTTATCTGAACAACGTCTATTTAATACAGCCGCCGTTATCGAAGCCGCTGCAAACTTTCCAGTATTAGGACAAAAGGATTAATTCTCATGAGTGAAAATACATATTTTGTAGAAGGCCAAACAGGACTTTGGGAAGTTGTCATTGGTCTTGAGGTTCACGCTCAAATCACATCAAACGCTAAACTTTTCTCAGGTGCTTCCACTGAGTTTGGCGCAGATCCGAATAGTCATGTTGACTATCTTGACGCTGGCTTACCTGGCATGCTACCTGTCGTTAACCAGCATTGTATTGATCAAGCAATTAAAACAGGACTTGGTCTTCATGGTAATATTCAAACGCTATCCATCTTTGACCGTAAAAACTATTTTTATGCAGACCTTCCCCTAGGTTATCAAATATCACAATTTGAAAAACCAATTGTCCTTGGTGGATACATCGATATTAACCTTGAAGATGGCACGCTAAAACGCATCAACGTAACACGCCTCCATGTAGAACAAGATGCTGGAAAAAGCATCCACGATTTACACCCTAATCATTCCTATATCGATTTAAATCGTGCGGGTGTAGCCTTAATGGAAATCGTGTCCGAACCTGAAATCAGATCACCTTATGAAGCGCAAGCTTATGTGAAAAAACTACGCACAATTGTACGTTATTTAGGAACATGTGATGGCAACATGGAACAAGGAAGCCTTCGTGTGGATGCAAACGTTTCATTGCATCGACCAGGCACCCCTTTTGGCACACGCGCTGAAATTAAGAATGTGAATTCCATACGCTTTTTAGGACAAGCCATTGACTATGAAATCAATCGTCAACTGGCTATTTTAGAATCGGGTGGGGAAATTGCACAAGAAACACGTTTGTTTGATCCAGCTAAAGGTGAGACAAGATCCATGCGCAGCAAAGAAGACGCACATGATTATCGCTATTTCCCCGATCCCGATCTAAAACCACTTGTTCTAATGAAGGGTCGCATTGAAACTATTCGTGCCCAAATGCCTGAATTGCCCGATGCTAAAAAAGAACGCTTTATGCATGACTATAATTTAAGTCCGTATGATGCTGATATTTTGGTTGCTGAAATGGAGACCGCGCATTATTACGAAGGCATTGTAAAAGCAAGCAAAGCGACGGATACCAAACAAGCGGCAAAAACCATTGCAAATTGGTTAATTGTTGAGGTTTTTGGTGCTATGAACCGTGAATCACGTACGCTTAATACATTACCGTTTACAAAAGAACATCTTGCAACACTTGTCGATCTTATTCTTGATGGAACCATTTCTGGGAAAATAGCCAAAGATGTCTTTGCAAAAATGTGGGAATCAGGAAAAGCACCAGATGCCCTTGTTGCAGAACTTGGCCTTACCCAAATATCCGATACATCTGTTATTGAAAAAGCCGTTAATGATGTGATTGCTGCGAATGCTGATAAAGTTACCGCCTATCAAGGTGGAAAAGTTCAACTGTTTGGTTTTTTTGTTGGCAGCGTCATGAAAGCGCTCGAAGGTAAAGCAAACCCAGGTATGGTCAATGATCTTCTAAAGAAGAAATTAGGCTAATACCCCCAATTCGGGATTAAACATGAAGAAAACTCTCTATATGTTATATAATCATCATCATGAGGAGCATCACTCCGTAGTGATTCAATGGCTGCTCTTTCGGGAGTGACCATACTCAGCACCGATGATTTTTAGCAATTCTGCCGTCATAGCGAACCTGCAAAGCAGGTGTAGCTATTGTAAACTATAGGTTTTCTGTTATCTAATCCCTAATTAGGGCTAATACCATATTTATTAAAAAAGAAAGGGAAAGAATTACTTCTTTCCCCTTTTAGTCGGTTTCCCGAAATACAATAAAAGTCTAATAACCTTCACGTTCCATACGCTTACGCATGAGCTTACGGTAACGACGACCAGCCTCTGATTCTTCGCGAACGCGCTTTTCAGATGGCTTTTCGAAGTGACGACGTAATTTCATTTCACGATAGACACCTTCACGTTGCATTTTTTTCTTCAATGCGCGGAGAGCTTGATCAACGTTATTATCACGAACTTGTACTTCCACAGAAATCGACCTCCTTCCTAATGTAAAAACAGTTAACAGCGTATATTCTATCGTATTTACACAAAAAAAACAAGATAATAAGACACGATGTATAAAGTTGACATAATTTTAATAATGACCTATAAAATTAGAATGAATGCAATATTATCAACAGAAACGATCTTTTAATTTATGCACGAATTTCTCTGGCAAGCGCTTGTTACCCTTTTGGTTATTATAAATCCAATTTCAGTCATCCCTATTTTTGTTTCCTTAACCCAAAATGAAACAGCAGCTGGCAGACGAAAAGTCGCACGTAAAACATGTTTTATTGGTGTTGTTTTATTACTTTCATTTGCGTTTGCGGGTGATTTCCTCCTCACGTCCATGAAAATATCAGAACCTGCCTTTCGTATAACAGGTGGATTACTCCTGCTTCTTGCCGCTATTAATATGGTTATATCTAAGGGCTCAGATGACGATAAATCATCGCCAAGCACAGCTTCAGAAGAATCTTCACATAAAAATGATGTCTCCGTATACCCACTTGCTATTCCATTGCTCGTTGGTCCAGGGGCTCTTACAACAACCGTTATCTTGATGCATCAAGCTGAATCGATTAGCGTTGCGACACAAGGTGCCTTTATTATTTTGCTTTTATGCGTCATGATCATTACGTTTACATGTCTTTTTGTTGGTGAACGTATCATGCATATCATTGGCACAACGGGAACAAATGTTCTCACACGTGTATGCGGTATTATTTTATCAGCCGTTTCAATTGAAAGCATTATTAAAGGTGTTATTGGTATAGCAAAAATGGTAAAAGCGCTACAATAATTATGCAGACTAAAGAGAGCTAACGTGGCTAAAATAACGCATCGTTATGTGTGTCAAGACTGTGGTACGGTATCTTCCAAATGGTCAGGACGCTGTGAAGGCTGTGGCTCATGGAACCGCATTGTTGAAGAAGCCGTTACAACAAAAGCGTCACATGCCGCCCGAACCGCACCTGATATTTTCTTTGAAAATCTTGCAATAGATGACCCAGAAAAACATAATCAAACACGCCTACCAAGCTGTCTTTCAGAATTTGATCGCGTCTGTGGTGGCGGTCTTGTACCTGGTTCTGTATTACTGATTGGCGGGGATCCTGGTATTGGAAAATCAACCCTTCTTCTTCAAATTGCCTCCAAAATGGCCGCAACGTATTCATGTGCTTATATATCAGGGGAAGAAGCAACATCTCAAATTCGCCTCCGTGCGAATCGTTTAGGTTTAGCAAACACAGCGGTTCATTTGGCTGCCGCAACGCAGCTCTCTGATATCATTGGTGCACTTAATCGAATGCCTCTCTTGGATGTGGTTGTGATTGACTCCATCCAAACGATTGCAAGTGATATGATTGAATCGGCACCTGGCAGTGTATCACAGGTACGTGCATGTGCGTTTGAATTGATTCAACTTGCCAAGAAAAAAGGATTTGTCCTTATCCTTGTAGGGCATGTTACCAAAGAAGGGACGCTTGCAGGTCCGCGCGTTCTTGAACATATGGTTGACACAGTCCTTTATTTTGAAGGGGATGGCGCCTATGATTATCGCCTTCTTCGATCCGTTAAAAATCGTTTTGGTCCATCGAACGAAATTGGTGTCTTTGCAATGGAAGAAGGGGGGCTTCGCCCTATTGACAATCCATCCGAACTCTTTTTATCGCATCATGAAGTTCCTGTCAGTGGTACAGCCATCTTTGCAGGCATTGAAGGCACACGCCCACTATTGATTGAGGTTCAAGCTCTGGTAGCACCTTCTTCCTATGCGGCGCCCAAACGCACAACCGTTGGGTGGGATGTCAACCGTCTTGCGATGGTTATTGCTGTTTTAGAAGCCAGGTGCGGTCTTAGTTTTGCAGGTAAAGATATTTATCTTAATATTATTGGTGGCTTAAAGGTGAGTGAGCCCGCTGCTGATTTAGCCGTTGCGGCTGCGCTTGTCTCGGCACTTCAAAATACACCTCTCTTTGGAAAAAGTGTCTATTTTGGGGAAATTGGCTTAACGGGTGAGGTTCGTTCAGTAAGCCAAGCCGAATCACGCTTAAAAGAATCCACACGCCTTGGCTTTGATCGTGCCTTTTGTGCGACAAGTACACAGCGTTATAATGATGTTATCCCACAACACGACATAAAACTGGTTTTAGATTTACTAACACGCCTTGATTAGTTAACCTAAATTCGTTATAAATACTTAAATTCTACTTGTATAAAGAACATTCAAATGACTGATTCATCTAAAATCGTAAAAGCCACATCTGAGCCAAATCAGACGAAGAGAGTCTTTCTTCAAAATGAGACAAACGAACCCTATTTACATGCACGATTATACTATGCGTTTCGTGATGAAAAAGCACTTATCAAGACTTTAGAACGCCGAAAATGTATTTACTTTGAAAATCCAAAGATGTTCTTTATTCTTTATAATAATGAAGCAAAGAATGCGCCTTTGTTTGTTCCTTATGACCAAGTTGAATCAGAGGATATAACGACTCTGGGCATGGGGCAGATCCGAAACAATGAATTAGTTATTGACGCATCTTCAGCGCCGCGTATGCTTGGGGTGGCACAGTTTATGTATAAATATATTGACAGTAAGTTTGCCTATATCACGCATATTGCAATTAAAAATCAATTATTAACAGGAACAGCTGAAGAAATTGCGGATGAAGAATTTGCAGAAGCCCTCACCTCTCCTGATTATGACGTGCTGTTTGATAAAAAAGAGCTGCTCACGCAAATGCAATCAGAAAATAATTCAAAATTAGATGATTATGACGAACCATCAAGAGAGATTCCACTTATTCAAATCCACAAAATAACCAATACAAAAAATGGTATTGATGCAATAGATATGCTCAGTAAGTTTGCCCTTTTTACAGCAATGCTGCGCGAAGAACAGCATCAAAAAGGAATTGATAGCGTCACATTTAATGAACTAACAAATTTCATGGCAAAGCGTTTTGATCGAATGGGGCATTACACACCGCATGTCCATGATGAACATTGCAAGCATCATCACGATTAGTGCATCAATACATACAAAATATATTTTTAGTATTTTTTACTATTTGTAAATATATTTATGATTATAGTTATATTATTGAGATTAGAAGATAAAATAATTTAATTAAAAGCAGAATTACTAAAAATCATCGGTGTTGAGGATTAAGTAGATAAAAAAGAAAGCGAGTTTAAAATGGCCGATGAACATACGATAAAAGTCCATCTTTCTTATGGAAATAAAACCATTGAATTGCCCGTTTTAAACGGTACGGATGGTCCTTCCGTTCTCGACATTCGATCGCTTTATGCACAAACAGGCTTGCTGACATTTGACCCAGGGTTTACATCAACCGCAAGTTGTGAATCAGCAATTACCTTTATTGACGGCGACGAAGGACGACTGCTTTACCGCGGCTATCCCATTCAAGAGCTCGTTCAACACAGTGATTTTATTGAAGTCGCGTATTTGTTGCTTTATGGGGAATTGCCAACACTCTCCGAACGGGCACGTTTTTCCGAAGATGTAACATATCACACGCTTGTTCATGAACAAATGAGCGCGTTTTATAATGGATTTCGCCGTGATGCACATCCAATGGCCGTTATGGTTGGTGTTGTTGGCGCCCTCTCGGCATTTTATCACGATAGCCTTGATATTCATGATGCCAATCTTCGTGAAATTGCGAGTTTTCGCCTCATTGCAAAAATGCCCACACTTGCAGCTATGGCCTATAAATATTCAATCGGTCAGCCATTTGTGTATCCAAAAAATGAACTCAGTTATGCCGCGAACCTCTTACGGATGATGTTTGCAGTACCCTCTGAAAACTATATTGTGAATCCAGTATTAGAGCGTGCAATGGATCGCATTCTCGTTCTTCATGCCGATCATGAACAAAATGCATCAACATCAACAGTGCGTCTGGCAGGGTCGAGCGCAGCAAACCCATTTGCCTGCGTTGCGTCTGGTATTGCTGCCCTTTGGGGACCTGCCCATGGCGGCGCTAACGAAGCTGTTCTTGCCATGCTAAGTGAAATCGCCACAAAAGACCGCATCCCCGAATTCATCAAACGGGCAAAAGATAAAAATGACCCTTTCCGTCTCATGGGTTTTGGACACCGCATTTATAAGAACTTTGATCCACGTGCAACAATTATGCGTCAAACATGTCACGAGGTTTTAGATGAGCTTGGCATTAAAAATGATCCACTGCTTGATTTAGCAATGGAACTTGAAAAAATTGCCCTTGAAGATGACTACTTCATCGAACGAAAACTCTACCCGAATGTGGATTTTTACTCAGGCATTATTTTGCGCGCCATGCAAATCCCTGTATCAATGTTCACCGTCATTTTTGCTGTTGCTCGTACAGTTGGATGGGTTGCACAGTGGCGTGAAATGATTACCGACCCATTGCAAAAAATTGGTCGCCCTCGCCAGCTTTATTGTGGTAAAAAAGAAAGACGCTTTCTTCCTGTTGAAAAACGTGGCAGATAATAACACATTACAATATATCATTATTTTTGCTATCCTAAGCAAAAGTAGCTTTAAAAAATATCATCAATGAAGGTATCTATATGAACCCAATCGTAACTTATAACCTAAGGCATTTTAAGAGGAAAGCCGCAAATAACAATATGACACCACAATCTGTTCTTTTCCGTCGATATATTAAAATCGGTTTTATCATTGCCCCCGTTGTTGCATGGTTCATTTGGGCACAGTAACAAAAAAAATGACTAAGCAATGGTCATTATGAATACTATTTTAATGGAAAATAAAAATGCGTGCTATGAACTCCGAAGGCTATATTGTTCCTTTCATCCTTGATCATGGAATGGTGCGTGGCAGATTAGTTCGTTTAGGAACCGCCTTATCTGATATTATCAACACCCACAACTATCCCACAATTATTAATCACTATATTGCAGAAATGATTGCTTTAGGTGCTGCACTTATCATGGATATGAAAACGGCAGGTCTAATCACTTTACAAATCACTAATGCTAACATTGTCCGTATGTTAATCGTTGATGTAAACAGTGATGGTGACATACGTGCATGCGCATCTTGGAATGAAGAAGCCTTAACCAACCTTTTAAAAGAGACAACCAAACCATCTTTTGCACAATTGTTTGCAGGTGGAAACTTAACATTCACCGTCAGTCTTGCCCATCAAAAAGAACACTATCAAGCCATTGTGGAACTAAATGGTGCCACACTATCCGAATGTATGCATCACTATTTTAGGCAATCAGCACAAATACCAACAGCACTTTTTATAGGTGTTCAAAATAATATAGGGGCACAAATCTCAGAAACAACATCTGTCCCATTACACCATTCAGACACAAACCAGACATCACCATCTGTTGTTAGCCTCCATCCTGACTTACCTCTTATGGCTAATAATGATTACTGGGCAGGTGCAATTTTATTGCAACGCACCCCTATCGATACAACAAAAGAACTAGGCGATCTTGAAAAGGAAGAAGATGACTGGTTTACGGATGTAAGTTTACTCGCGACGACAAAAATACATGAATTATTATCTGGCAATCTTGCCCCTGAGCAACTGCTGCATCGCCTCTTTCACGAACGTCAATTACAGATAACAACATTCAAAGGAATCCAAGCACGGTGTACCTGTTCGCGTGAACGCATTGAAGAAATTCTTAAAAATTTCAGTAAAGATGATTTAATAGGCATGCTTGTAAACAATAAAATTGAAGTCGATTGTGAATTCTGTAATACAAAATATGTTTTTGACCGCCCTATAGCCATTTCAGATGATTCGCCCGAACCCCAACCATAGATAGCAGCAACAAAAAAACAAGATAAAGATCTTCATAATATCGTGTTTTCGCATATCCAAAACTTGACTTTGTTGATATAACGTGGCATCATTCAAACAAAGTTTATCATCAACGCATTGAAAAAGGATTTTTCATGGCATCTCATAAGTCTGCAGAAAAGTGCATTCGTAAAACGGCACGTCAGACCCTCGTTAATAAAAACCGTGTTTCTCGTATTCGCACAGAAGTTCGTAAAATTGAGCGTATGCTTGATGCACCTCAGGCACAAGATGTTACCGATGTTAAGGCAGCTCTTGTTTCAGCTGAAAGCCAACTTATGCGCGGTGTAACAAAGGGCGTTGTTCACAAAAATACAGCAGCACGAAAAGTCTCACGCTTGGCAAAACGCGTAAAAGCACTTGTACAATAACTAATTCATACGATATACTCAGCACCAATGATTTTCAGCAGAAGATAATTTTATCATCTCTCGTCATCACGAAAAAGCCGAAGGCTTTTGTGGTGATCCAGGGCTGTCGCGTCAGAAATGCCTGTTACGTCGAAAATATTTGTTTTTCTGGATCAACTATGTTGCATAAGTTTTTTTAAGCTTATGTAACCATATCACCTGTTTTCAATTTTGCATTGACCACACCTGCTACGCAGGTTCGCTATGACGGCAGAATTGCTAAAAATCATCGGTGCTGAGTATAGTTATTAATAATTTTTAATCAAAAACCCTAGCAAATGCTGGGGTTTTTTCATTAATAAACATAAAACCCCTTATCATTCAAACATTGACATCATTCCCCTAAAAACAATACCATTATTTCATAATTATGCAACAAATGATGAGAAATTCTTATAATGATCGATGATACTCTTGGAACGACCAATTATCCTGAGTGGGATTTAAGCGCACTCTATAGCCATGATGCAGATCCTGCCATTACAAAAGACTGGGATTTATCAACGGCACAAGCAGCACAGTTTCAGTCAACCTATGAAGGTCTGTTTAAAGGTGATACATGGACAGCACAAAATTTACTCGATGCGATCACAACATACGAAACAATTCAGGAACGCCTTGGGCGCCTCTCCAGTTATGCAGGCCTTCGATACTATAAAAATATTAAAGATCAGACTATTTTATTAATGTACCAACAAACACAAGAACGCATTACAGCTCTTGGCGCCCATTTCATCTTTTTTACGCTTGACCTCAATACAATTGATGATAAATGTTTAGAGAATGCTTACGCTATGCTGCCTGCCCTCGCCCGTTATCGCCCATACCTTAATCAGATTCGCGCTCTCAAACCTTACCAACTTAATGCCGATCTTGAAAAATTGTTCATGGAAAAATCCATGACATCCAGTCGTGCATTAATTCGGCTTTATGATGAAACGTTAGCTGGAATGTCTTTTTTTGTAGACGGCAAACGGTTGTCATTATCAGGTGTGATGGAATTGATGTCTGACAACAGCCCTACTGTACGTCGTCAAGCGGCAATGGCACTTTCTGATGGCTTATCTGAAAAGAAGGCACTTTTTGCTTTTATCACAAACACACTCGCCAAAGATAAAGACATCGAAGACAACTGGCGTGGTTTTGAATCACCAATGTCTGAACGTCATTTAGCAAATCAGGTCGAGGCTGAGGTTGTTGAGGCATTAACAACGGCCGTCAAACAACACTACCCACGTCTATCACATCGTTATTATGCTCTGAAAGCAAAAATGATGAATGTTCCTGTACTTCACTATTGGGATCGCAATGCTCCCTTGCCAGAAGCAAGCACCACTCCTTACACATGGTTAGAGGCACGGCAAATTGTATTAGATGCCTATCGTGAATTTAACCCAACAATTGCCGCAATCGTCAACGATTTTTTTGACAAAAATTGGATCGATGTTCCATCAACAGATGGCAAGACGTCAGGCGCTTTTTCGCATCCAACCGTACCATCCGCCCATCCCTACATTTTATTAAATTTCCATGGAAAGAAACGCGATATCATGACGCTTGCCCATGAATTGGGTCATGGTGTCCATCAAACATTAGCGGCAAAGCAGGGATATTTACTATCCGACACACCTCTCACTCTGGCAGAAACGGCCTCCGTGTTTGGGGAAATGCTCACGTTTCAAAGCCTCCTTCAAAAGGCACAAACAACGAATGAAAAGCGGCATTTGCTCGCTGGTAAAATCGAAGATATGCTGAATACGGTCGTACGTCAAATCGCATTCTATTTGTTTGAGGTTGCGGTACACAACAAACGCAAATCAGGTGAACTCACCCTTGATGAAATCAACGAAATCTGGATGGAAACACAAAAAGAAGCCTTAGGCGATGCAATCCATATGGATCCAATCGTCTCTGTTTATTGGGCCTATATTTCACATTTCATCCACTCTCCCTTTTATGTCTATGCGTATGCATTTGGTGATTGTTTAGTTAATTCATTATTCGCCGTCTATCAACAAAATCCAGATGGATTCCAGGAGAAATACATTGAACTACTTGCCTCTGGCGGCACAAAAGGACATAAAGAATTACTCGCACCCTTTCATTTGGATGCAAGTCAACCTGATTTCTGGTCAAAAGGCTTATCCATGATTGAAAATCTAATTGACCAATTGGAAAATCTATCTTAGAGACTGCCTCCCACCGTCATTACGAACTGCCACTGGCAGCGTGATGATCCAAGCCTATACTCAGTACCGATGATTTTTAGCAATTCTGCCGTCATAGCGAACCTGCGTAGCTGGTGTGTCTATCCAGAAAAACAAACATTTTCGACGTCACAGGCATTTCTGACGCAACAGCCACTGGATCACCATAAAAGCCTTCGGCTTTTTCGTGATGACGAGGGATGATAAAATTATCTTCTGCTAAAAATCATCGGTGTTGGGTATATCCAATTTCCACGCACTTATCGCACAATTCCCATAGATACGCGCGTGTTCACAATGCAACATCGGCAAACAAACAGGCACAGATGCCGCATCACTTTCAACAACAACCCATGTTTCTGTGCCAACGTACCCCCGATCCATCAGCATCGGAATCATTTGATTTTCAAACCCTTTATTATAGGGCGGATCAAGAAAAATCACATCACTTAAGGTTTGCGTAGTAGGCAAATCAAAGGCATCATGATGGATTAAAATACGATCATCACACTTAAATTGCGCAATATTTTGTCGCAATACAATCCTTGTCTTTTTATTATTTTCAGCAAAAGTAACATGTGCCGCACCACGGGACAATGCCTCCAACCCAAACGCCCCTGATCCTGCAAATGCATCAAGGATGTGCTTACCCACAAAATCACCAATACGACTGCAAAGCATACTAAACAAAGCCTCACGCACCCGATCTGTTGTTGGTCTGGTCAAATCCTGCGGAGGTAAAGCTAATGCCCTACCGCGCCATTGACCTGCTATAATACGCATAAATAATCCTATATACGACTGATATAACCACACGCTAAAAGATTATCCTCAATTGTCTCCATCAAGGCATGCCCCGCTGTAATGTGAACCTCTTGAATGCGCGCTGTATCCATAGACGGCACCAAAAAAGCCAAATCACAATAATCAAGTGCAGGAAGCCCTGTCGCCCCTAAAAAACCAATCGTTTTAATTCCCATTTCACGTGCCTTCATAAATGCCTTAATCACATTTGGCGACTTACCCGAGGTTGTTATCCCAAGGAGAACATCCCCTGCCCGCCCAAGTCCCGCAAGCGGGCGCGCAAAAATATCATCAAACCCATAATCATTACCACAAGCCGTTACACTGGAAATATCCGTTGCAAGTGACAAAGCAGGCAATGAATCACGATTAACACTGGATCGAAGACGAATTAATAATTCAGCCGCCAAATGCTGTGCATCTGCTGCAGAACCGCCATTACCACACAAATACAAACGACCACCCTTCGCAATTGAATCTGAGATCACATCCGCGATATGCGCCAAATCCACCAACACCCCCGTATCAATCACTTTTTGTTTTAAGGCAATTGATTCATTAAAAATTATTTCCATACGTTTATTTTCTGACATTATACATCCTATTAATAAAATTTTACGAATTTAACCCACATACTATACACAAACGCATCAACAGAAAAGGCACAAAAATGCCCTTTTATCGATACTGGGCACTGGATGTGCATAATCAAACACGTAAAGGTGAACTAAATGCAGATAATGACACACACATTCAACACAAACTAAAACTTTATAATTTACGCCCGCTCACTATCAAACGCATGCATATTCTTTCCTGTGAATCATTCACCGATATTGATCGTTTTGACATATGCCTTTCAATTGCCGAACTTTTAAAGGCTGGCGTTCCACTTGCCGAAACATTAAAAGCCATTCACCACGATCAACGCACCAAAAAACGGCGCATTCTATGCAAATCATTTGAAGAAGGTCTTCGCTATGGTGAGGGCATGAATGCGTTCAAATCACACGATTTTTTTGATGATGTCGCACTATTGAGCCTCCTTCAAACAGAGAAAACGGGTGATTTAACCCATAGCTTTGAAACATTGGCGCATTATTACCTCAAAAGACACGCCCTTCGGAATGAATGGCTTCGCATGATTCGATACCCCATTTTTCTTGGCATCATGCTTTTGATTTTAATTGGCATTCTTGGTCATTTTATTTTACCAAATTTAGAACATCTTATACCACACACATCACGTGGTATTGCCTTTCATAGTTTTCAATGGTTTACACAGCACCTTCATACTCTTACAGTGTGCCTCTTTAGTTTATTCTCTCTCACATTTTTCTGGCGTCGATTTTTATATCGCATCCCGATCATCTATCGATGCCGCATGGGCGCTTTTTGGGACAGCTTGGCTTTTTGCTTATCACACGATATACCATTACTATCCGCCATTGATTTATCAAAAATGAATATTCCCTATAGCATGCGCACACCTATTAACACCCTTTGTCATTATCTTCACAACGGAAAAAGCCTAAGCGTAGCATTCGCATTAATTCCTCATATGCCAAACACACTATATTCATTGATTGCATTGGCTGAAAAGACAGGTGATATCATAAAAATTATAATTCATTTTTCAGAAATGGAAAAAACATTTAAAGAAAATTTAATTAAAAAATTAATATCCTGGACTCAACCCCTATTAATACTTATCATGGGTTTAGTAGTCTTATGGATCCTCAATGCAACGATTGTACCTCTCTATGACAGCTTGGCAGACTTTACGGACTAATTTAAATATGTGCTTCTCGGATTTTCTATACAAAATCCGAAAGGCTCTATTAACACCAACAGACATAAGTATCCTACGGCAATTCATCCGAAAAGCAGGCTATCTTTATCCCTCAGAATATATAAAAGTTCATATACACAGCGATTACATACAATTTTCACACATTAAAAACAAGCAAATCATTGAACAGAGCATACTGCAATCAGATCAATACGAACCTTCATTCAACTGTACAGAATCAACGTTTCTTAATACACGTACAAACTTACCACTACACATTTTAATTTATTCAGAAAGCATTGATTATCGAATCTTCTCGCTCCGTCATGCAAAATGGTGGGATCGTTATGGAATTTTCAATCAAATTAAAAAAACAGAATTTAGCGATCCCAATTGGCTATACACAGCCCATGTACCAACAAAAGAAGATGAACAACGCTATGTCTTTGCGCATTTGCAGCCATGCCCTCGCCTTCACAGGAATTTAACTTTTATACAGTCACATATCAATTCGATTATAAAAATACAAATCACCTCCGTTCAGCAAACAATGACGGCCATCGATCACGTCTACATGACAGAACCCAATCACACATTTTGTCCATGGGTTATCTTTATTCAAAAAACAACCTCAACAGAGTGGCTACTAACAGCGCAACATTACGGTGCCATTATTTTAAGTAGACGCGGGTTCTTTTCATCTTCGGAAATAAGAGAATATCCAAATGAAGCATCTATATTTAATGAAATAACCACAACCTTACGGTACCTACAACGCCATAACTATAAAGAAAATGAAGCATTCACACTCATAACTACTGGTTTTTCAGAGGTACTTTCACCCAACCATATAACAGGTGATATGCAACAAAGACTCCCTATTGCAGACATACATACAATCCCAGCACGTGATATCGACAAACGAATACTCCTCCCTGAGGAATCAATTGCACGATGGGTTATAACACTCATTAAGTCATTTTTTAAGGTAGGTATCCCTCATTATTATCGAAAAAGCCTTAAGCCTCAGATGTTCGCTCCCCATCAAAACGCCTACTGGATCCCCTTTATCAGCCTTCGCATCCTATACACAGCAACCTTTGTGTGCAGTCTCACAACATTTTGGTGGGCATTTCAAGCAATCAACATCACACATGACACCTTAACAATCGAACAAGAAAAAAGCATATTGTCTCGCACAACGAATGACCCAATTCATATGCGTAAAGCAACTTTTTTTCAACATTATCAAAACTTAAAAGGGTTAAACCCTCTTGATTTTATTAAAAAATTACCCATGATCTTAGGAAAAGACACACAAATCAGCCAATTCATGTGGTCAAGCTATCATAAAGATAATCAATGGCATCCAAAATTCCAAGCCACTCTGTCCTTACCCGCACACCTATTTAACGAGAAACGAAAAACGCTCAATCCTAAATCATACAAAAAATACAAACAGCGCATTAGCACAAACCTTACAAGTGCCATTAATGCATCGATCACATGGACACCAACTGCACACAAAAACGTTTACACAATAGGCGTATCATGGAAACAATAAACCAACTGCTATCAGCTAAAAATCATTCATTAAGCCTATGGAAACGCATATGGATTACAAAAAATATTGGGGGATCTATTTGTTTTGCAGGTACATTCTTAACATTAAGTCTCATCAGCATTATAACCGTACATACATGGCTTTTAAACCAAACAAATCAAAGAACGTTATCCCAAAAAGCACTCAACCACACGATACATCGTCATACTATTGAAAAACAATATCATGATGCTTTGCAGCAAAAATCAGCGGACATTCAGCGCTTCAATCAAACACAACTCGACACCCCAACCCATTTAGATGACTTAAAAATACAACTCAAAAAATGGCAACACCAATTCAAAATTAAAACAATTGACGTCACTGTAAAAGAATCAGCACCCCTTCACTTTGAACCTGACCTTATGAACCTCAGCCTCACAATTAGTGTTAAGATATTAAATGATCGTTCATTTTACCAGTTCCTTAATCAACTCCAACAACACACACATGGTCTCATTGTCATTCGTCATGTAGACTTAAAACGAACAACGAAACTGACACATGAAACAATCGACCATCTATTATCAGGGAAACAAACAACCCTTATCGATGGGAAAATTGACTGCAATTGGATTTTCTTGAGTGCCCATTAATGATTATAAACCACACAAACCTTTTCTTCCTGTTTTATATTTGTCTACCCACAATAGGCAAAGCATCACTATCCAATACATCAATGCCTATCATCGATTCAAAAAATACGCCAGGCAATATACATGAATCAAAAGAAAACATGCCATCCCCAAACAATCAACCAGATCATAAGATTGAATCATTCTCACTTATGCTAAGCGATACCGAACAGCGTGTTATTGAAAAAGCTATTAAAAATGATAAAAACACTCCATATTCCAATGGCAATTCATGCTATTTCCTAGGCGGCATCCTTTATATGTCGCCTAAGAATTGGACACTGTGGCTAAACGAACAACATTATTCAAATGAAACGACAATCCCAGGTATATCCATTTTGGATGTGACGCGCGACAGTATTGAACTTAAAGAAAATACATCAAAATCACGCACAGGTGTTAGGCTTAAAATCAACCAAACGTTTTGCGCACATATCAACTATGCCCTTGCAGGCGATCAACGACATACCATGCCATAGCCACAGCTGATATCACTACACCATAAGATCAATGATACACCCTTTTCGTCTTTGCCTCATCAAGCGATAATTTGCAAAATCAATCACCACGGTGTCTTCGTCCAGCAATGCTTTCTCTACCAGTAAAGATATGTCATCATCCGTGGCAGGCAAGCACGATGCAACTTCTTTCGGCACCATATCAGATGTTACCCAAAGCGTTCCATCATGATTATATAGACTACTTTTTAACTTCATATCCGCATGAACAACGGGTATTTGACGCGCTGAGAATCTCGACTTTAAATTTTTTCGCGTGACAGGCGCTGTCAACAACGACGGAAAAATAATGGTAAACATAGACCATCTTCCTCTCTCTATAATTTATATATCCTCTTCATTTCTATAAATACATATAGAATAATAATTATATAAATCAACTTATTTATATTTACATTTAATATATTATTCATTATTCTTCATTATCATAATCTAAAAACAATCCGAAAATCTTTTCCCCTATCAAAATTACATTTTTTCATAAGCACATATGCAACGCATCTCGACATCTTCATAAAATTCAGTCAGTATGATTCCAACATAAAATTCAAAAAGGAAAATGACGTATGAGTAATGACAAAAACGATCGCTCAAAGGCTCTTGAAGCAGCACTCTCTCAGATTGAACGTGCTTTCGGTAAAGGTTCGGTTATGCGCTTGGGGCAAAAAGGCTGCGCCGTTGAAGCCGAAGTTATCTCCACAGGGTCGCTTGGTCTTGATATCGCGCTTGGCATCGGAGGCCTTCCAAAAGGTCGTGTCATTGAAATTTACGGACCTGAATCATCAGGAAAAACAACACTCGCGCTTCATGTCGTAGCAGAGGCTCAGAAAAAAGGAGGATCATGCGCCTTCGTTGATGCAGAACATGCCCTTGATCCCGCCTATGCACGCAAACTTGGTGTAAACCTTGATGAATTGATTATTTCCCAACCAGACACAGGTGAACAAGCACTTGAAATTGCCGACACCCTTGTTCGTAGTGGTGGTATTGATGTTTTAGTGGTAGACAGCGTCGCCGCACTGGTGCCAAAAGCTGAGCTTGAGGGCGAAATGGGTGATTCGCACATGGGTCTTCAAGCACGCTTGATGAGTCAAGCCCTTCGTAAGCTAACAGGATCCATTTCAAAAACAAACTGCATGGTTATTTTCATCAACCAAATCCGTCAAAAAATTGGCGTTATGTTTGGCAATCCAGAAACAACCACAGGTGGTAATGCCTTAAAATTCTATGCCTCTGTTCGTCTTGATATTCGTCGTATTGGCGCCCTTAAAGACAAAGATCTTATTGTGGGCAACCAAACGCGCATCAAAGTTGTAAAAAATAAAATGGCACCACCTTTTAAAGTTGTTGATTTTGATATTATGTATGGTGAAGGTGTTTCAAAGGCAGGGGAACTAATCGACCTTGGTGTTAAAGCAAACGTTATTGATAAGGCAGGTTCATGGTATTCCTATGGTACGCAACGCATTGGACAAGGGCGTGAGGCTACACGTGTATTCCTCAAAGAAAATCCAGCTATTGCAGATGCGATTGAAAAGGCAATCCGTGATAATTCAGGAAATGTTGCTGAATCAATGATGTCAGCGAATGAAACATCATCGGATTAAATGCAATGACTCATCCCCTCATTTGGATCTTAAATGGTCCAAATCTAAATAAACTTGGCACGCGTCAACCCGATCTGTATGGCAAAACGACCTTATCTTCCATTGAAGAGAACTGCCGTCTTCATGCAAAGACGCATGGCTTTGCCATTGACTTTCGTCAAACCAACCATGAGGGGGTTCTTATTGATTGGATTCAGGAAGCACATAACAATGCCCATGGTCTAATCATCAATGCAGCAGGTTACACACACACGTCAATTGCACTGATGGATGCGTTACTTATGCTTGATATTCCTATTATCGATGTGCATTTAACAAATATTTTTGCACGTGAATCATACCGAACAACATCATTAATTGCATCGACAGCCCTCGGCGTTATTGCAGGATTTGGTGAAAACGGTTATATCTTAGCTATCGATGCACTTATTCCCTGCGTAAAACAAAAAATAATTTAGGATAAAAAAATGACACAAATGAATTTTAATGGCGATGCTGTTCGTAAATTAGCAGAAATCCTTGTTGATACAGACTTAACTGAAATTGAATATGAAGAAAATGGCAGCCGTATTTATGTGGCACGTCGTCCTGCAACCGTAACCCATGTTGCTGCCGCCCCACAACAAGCAATACCTGCAGTCACTCAACCAGCAACCATCATCGACCAAAAACCAGCGAAAACTGACTTCCAAAGCCATCCTGGCACACTTAAATCACCAATGGTTGGTACAACTTATCTTTCACCTGAACCAGGTGCAGCACCTTTTGTAAAAATTGGCGATAAAGTTTCTGTTGGTCAAACAGTTCTTATTGTTGAGGCCATGAAAGTGATGAATCCAATCAAAGCCACGATTGCTGGCACAATTACACACCTGCTCGTCAGTGATGCAACACCCGTTGAATACGATCAACCCTTACTGGTCATCGAATAATGCCTTTATTTTCAAAAGTATTAATTGCCAATCGTGGCGAAATTGCCTTGCGCGTGCTACGTGCTTGTCAAGAAATGGGCATTCGAACTGTTGCTGTTCATTCAACCGCCGATGCTGATTTGATGCATGTGCGCCTTGCCGATGAAAGTGTTTGCATCGGACCAGCGGCTGCCAAAGATAGCTATCTTAAAATGTCAGCGATTATCAGCGCAGCCGATATAACGGGCGCAGATGCGATACACCCTGGCTTTGGCTTTTTATCTGAAAATGCGACATTCGCCTCAATGATTGAAGAGCACGGCATAACCTTTATCGGACCGCGCCCCGAACATATCAACATGATGGGCGATAAAATCACGGCAAAGAAAACCATGATTGATCTTGGTGTGCCTGTTGTTCCTGGTTCAGATGGCGCTGTTGAAACGGATGAAGAAGCCCTTGATGCGGCAGCACGTATTGGCTATCCCGTTCTCATCAAAGCCACATCAGGCGGCGGCGGCAAAGGGATGAAAGTTGCTTTTAATAAAGACGAACTCGTTCAATCTTTTCGAATGGCACGTAGTGAAGCCAAAGCAAACTTTGGCAACGAACAAGTCTACATGGAAAGATACCTAAGACGTCCACGACATATTGAAATTCAGGTACTTGCCGATCAGCATGGCAATGTTGTGCATTTGGGGGAGCGCGATTGCTCACTACAACGACGCCACCAAAAAGTATTTGAAGAAGCGCCATCACCAGCCCTTCCCGTTGATTTGCGCAATAAACTAGGTGATTCCGTTGTTGGAGCCCTTAAAGAAATGGGCTATCGCGGCGTTGGTACACTTGAATTTTTGTATGAAGATGGCGAATTCTTCTTTATGGAAATGAACACCCGTATTCAGGTTGAACACCCTGTCACTGAAATGATCACAGGTATTGATCTTATTAAAGAACAAATCCGTGTCGCGGCAGGGCAGCCACTCGGCTACACCCAAGAAGATATTACCTTTAAAGGTCACGCTATTGAATGCCGTATTAACGCTGAAGACCCTAAAACATTTATCCCATCACCTGGAAAAATCGCGCGCTACCACGCCCCTGGCGGTTTTGGTATTCGTGTTGATAGTCATATCTACCAAGGTTATACGGTACCACCGCATTATGATAGCATGGTTGCAAAGTTAATTGCGTATGGAGATACACGCGAAGAATGCCTAAACCGTTTAAACCGCGCTTTAAAAGAATATGTAATTGATGGCATTAAAACCACGATCCCCCTCCATCAAAAATTGATCAAAAATCCTGATATTATTGAAGGGCGTTATGATATTCACTGGCTTGAAAAGAATCTACGTGAAGAAGATGAAATTAACTAATATTTCTCATCGATGATGACATAGCGGATCGGGTTTTGCCTCCCCCCCTTTTGTCATCTTCATCTTTCCTTCATCCCCTTTTTGTCACCCTCGTGCAAAGCACGAGGATCTTTCAAAGGCACATAAGAGGTCAGTTAAAAACCTCTCGCAATTGAGGATGTTCACGTAAAAACATATTTGCTTCTGTTGCCTTGCATTTTAAAAGCTCTTTAAATAAATCTTCTTGATCTTCTATACGCATTGACAAAACAATTTCAAACAACCGCTCTAAACGCACGAGTCGCGTAGGATTAATTTGCACAGAAAGACCGCCATAGGTTGCTGGCGCTCGACTTCCTAAAAGCACCTCCCATTTTTGCCCTCCTGTAGAGGATTTATTCAGTGTCGCGTCTTTCATTCCACTTGTAATATCATGTGATTTTCCACCTGTTAGAAATGGACTTGAACGACCTGGCGCTGTGCTTTCGACTCCCATAAGTAAAGAATCAAAATTTCTAAAATGATCTCTTCGAATATACACGTGCCCTAACTGGTACTCACCCTTACTAACATCGCTATTCACTTCATAGCTTTGTCCTTCTGGTCCAATAATATCACCTGCTGGGTTAATATTTCCAACACCACCAAGAGGCACATTAACACCATGATGACTTGCGCCCATACCTGCCATTAATTTATCTTCAACCAATTTCCCATCTGCTTCATGAACACCATGTGATGCAAACATTCTTCCAAAATCAATAATTGGCCTTGTATTTTGATTGCCGCTTAAAAGCAAATTATACATCTTAATATTGCTTACGTTTTTAAGCATAACAAGCATTCTTTGCCCATGACTTAAAGCGGAGGCAAGTGGATATGGAAAAGGAGACCATGATTGATAATCTGAATCATCCTGAGATTTTGAAGAAGCATTATTTTTAGTGACATACATAATTGGATTAAATGCTAACATTAAAATCCATCTTTTAATAAAATTTTGCGTACCATTCAATTGATCAAGATGTTTCTTTTTCAATATTTTATCGCTAACTCTTCTCTCTTTTGGCTGCGCAAACATCGCATTATACCACAAAATAACATCTGTTCTAAATTGAGCCCTTATTGCACGTTCAGAATAGTTACAACGTGTATTCATTTCTTGTTCCCATGTATCTTGAGTAACACGAAAATCATCATCTGAGAACTCACCTAAGAAAGTCTTTCCATAGTCATCAACATCGGAAAATATCTCTATTGAACATTTTTTACTTTTCACTTCATTAACTGACTCTCTTTGTGCACTTGCAAGAACGACATCATTTCTCAGAAACACGGAAAATACAAACCATAAACACAAGAAAAAACGTAACATTATTTTAATCCTAACAAATTCATATAAATAATATAACACATAAGAGTTAACGGAATATTAAAATATACCCATCGAAAATAAAAACACTTAAAACCCTAATTCGGGATTTCGGCAAACAAAAACCTATAGTTTCCGTCATAGCGAACCTGCGTAGCAGGTGTGACCATCCAGAAAAATAATCTTTCTGAGTAAACAGCCACTTCCGAAAGAGCAGACACTGGATCACCATGGAGCAATGCTCCTCGTGATGACGATTACGTAACATAGAATGACAAGTAGGATGATTTAAGACTTGATATTTGTCTTTTAAACATTATATTTAAAGTACAAATTGAACCCAAAATAAGAATAAAAAAAGAGGTCTTATGAATATACGTACACCATTGATTTTATCAACATTATTAGCATCCACATCCCTGTTTGCAGCCACCACGTCACATACAATAGAACGTGAAAGTCAATCACATATACACCTGCGGTTTGATTCACCAACGACTATGGTACGCTATGCTGAATCATTAGATACACTCGTTAGCAATGAAAAATACAATGAAGTTATCAGAACACCAATTGATGTTGATTTCGCATGCTTTCCAGAAGGAAGGCTTCGAATTGAGAGCAAAGAAAGCTATATTTTTACAACAAAACTCGCTTATGCGGTTAGCTATAAAATGCTTAGCGATAAGGATGATGCACGTCAAGAAGAATATTTAAGACAGGCTAAACAATATGCAACTGAATATCTTGATGAATTTGGGACTGTCCGCTTTCATAGCGCTGCTGATAGAGAACGGTTAAGAAATCATCTTTTTACAGCCTCTCGCTTTGCAGGTGACCGATTACTGGATCTAACAAATTTATATTGCATGCACATAAATCAGGGCAGACTAAATGAATCAAAGAAAAATCAAATGCCATTGATAATTCAAGAATCACTTTCGCATTATAGCAATGCCCTTTTACAAGGTTCATTCGCATCAGAAGATATTGCAGAGATCTATTTTAATATCATCACACAATACGGACAATTGACGCAGTTTCCTGGACAAAATTTTGATGATTGCTTATCAAAAGCCGAAGAAAACTTATTATTATTAGAAGCAACAAATCAACCAAATTTTTATTTGTCTGCAAAAGAAAATATTAAAACAATTAAAAATATTAAGAAATCAGGCGCAAAACAAAATGGAGATAAATTTGAAAAAAAAGCGATTGAACATGTTGAACGTGCAGCTGCATTTTTGCAAGAAGAGGTCATACGTTCACCAACAGAAATTTTTTTCAACAACCATCGAATGGTCTTTTTAGACGTTAAACGTGCCCTTTATGACATGGCTCAAACAAAAAAAGGCGGTATGCGCCTTCTATCAAGTAGAGCAGATGAAAAAGAAAGTACGATTAATCCAATTATCACAGCTATTTTAGGAATAGAGGCGGACATTCACCGATCCCTACACGCGCAGAAAGTAAGAAAGATCGCTGAACACCTTACCTCAGAATTGCATTCAATTTATGCAAAATACCATAAAAATGTAGGTGAAGAAAATTTTGTAATGGCTCTTTTAACCTACATTACTTATTTTCATACGCATGGTCAAATCGAAGACGCACGCGAAAGAAGCCATGCCTTATTATCTGTTTTAGAGGAAAAATCTAAAAACCCTCAATATATTTTTCTTGCTCGTATTTTATGCGCTACGTCTGAGAAGAAATTAGGGGATGAAAATCGTTTACGTATTCTTCAGGAAGAAGAATCGACAAAGCAAAACGCTTTACAAAAAAAACGTGCAAAAAATAAAGCACATAAACAAAAACAAAAAGAAAAGAAACGTGATGCAGCAAAGGCGATACAATCCATAGCAGAAGATCTGACGTCCATACAATCATTGGATCAAATCACTCTCACCGCTAAGCATGTTGAAGAGGTACAAAATGACGATATAAGTAACTCTGCATCAACGACTTTTGATTTAGAATCACCAGGAAATATTCTTCCCCATAGAAGCGATGCTTTACGATCATCTGTGCATGCCGTTATTCGTGATTTTTGTGCACCACCTGGTTTTGAAGGCAGTGTTGTCGATGAACCACACCTCTTTAGAGCTATGGCCGAAAGTTGTGTTTAGGATCAAGCGGCGACTCTTTGTTTTATGTCGTTCTGGGCAATTCCATTAACAAAATTGACTCCCGTTATCACTTCTGCAACACGATGGGCTCCTTTTAATTTGATCCACCGTTTCTGTGCCGA
>CANKZX010000023.1 GCA_947488275.1 Alphaproteobacteria bacterium
AGTTTCATCTTCAAAGAATAAATCATTATTTATAATATATATCTCTTCCAGATCATTTTTAGTATCTATTTTTCTGGATGACCACATCAGTGATGCCGATTTGTCATGACGGTGGAATTGCTAAAAATCATCAGTGCTGAGTATATTAATTAACGTCTTAATTTAGGATAGATACACATCTTGCCTTCAAACGATAAATCACCTCGCCATATTGCTGTTATTATGGATGGTAACGGCAGGTGGGCAAAAAAGAATAATCTTCCCACAATTGCTGGTCACAAGGCGGGTGCAGAAGCAACGCGACGCATTACCGAAGCAGCTTTTGAGCATGGCGTTGACTATTTGACACTCTATACGTTTTCGTCCGAAAATTGGCGTCGCGATCAACACTGGATCAATGAATTATTTGGCTTACTAAGCTGGTATCTTGAGCACGAAATAAATTACCTTAATGACAAAAACGTGCGGCTTCGCTCCATTGGTGATCGCGAACGTCTTCCTGAAAAAATACGAAAATTACTTAATAATGCCGAGGCAAAAACAAAAAACAATACGGGTATTACGATTCTTCTCGCACTTAGCTATAGTGGACGAGATGAGATTGTACGTGCGGCAAACGCCCTAATCAGGGATGCAAAAGCTGGAATAATTAACACCGTTACAGAGCAAACATTTGCAACCTATCTTGATACGTGTGATATCCCTGATCCAGATCTTTTGATTCGAACAAGCGGCGAGCAACGCTTAAGTAATTTCTTACTTTGGCAACTTGCTTATGCTGAGTTTGTGTTTGATGATATTTTTTGGCCTGATTTTACAAAAGAACACTTTGAGAAAGCACTTTATGAATTCCAAAACCGCGAACGCCGTTATGGTCGAGATGTTACCTAATCAGCCTTGCGCTCAAAAACCAAAAGCAAATTTAATGACGCGCGTATTAAGTGCCCTTATTCTTGCACCAATTTTCTTGTATTTAAGCTATTCTGGCGGGATTATACTGCATGGACTGATAACGGTTATTTTAACCGTTGCCCTTCGTGAATGGTCAAAGATTTCGACACAAAGCCTGTTTCACCCTGTGTGCGCCTTTGCACTAACGGGGTTTGTTATGTTTCATTTTACAGGCGTTACATTTTTGACAATGTTTGCGGGGGCAATGGTGTGCACCCTATCATGCTACTTACAAAAAAACACGCTTTCATTTGACACCCCTCAACGTTGCGGAATATTCCTAGCAGGCGTACTTTATATATTAATGGCAATGACTTTTTTTATTGATTTATCAACAAAGAACGTATTTCTTTCTACACAAAACACACAGCCAAACAGCATTCACACACATCCAACGCTTTTCATCATTTGGCTTTATTCTATTGTATGGTCAACAGATATTGGCGCCTATTTTACTGGCAGCCTACTGAAAGGTCCCAAACTTTGTCCGCGTATAAGCCCAAACAAAACATGGGCTGGATTCTTTGGTGGCATTATAATCGCGCTTGGCATCGGGTATAGCTTTTTGACCCTTCTCAATATAACACTTATAACGTCTATATCCGTATTTTTGATTATTGTTCTCTTTTCCGTATCGGCTCATAGCGGTGATCTTATTGAGTCAGCCGCCAAACGTTATTTTAAGATTAAAGATGCAGGACAATTGATTCCTGGGCATGGGGGAGTTCTTGATCGGCTCGACAGCCTCTTTTTAGTCATGATCGTTGCGGCAACTTTGATTTATACAAACATTATTGGGATCAAATAGAATCTAAGAAAGATTTAAATATTCTGAAACTTTTCGGATCCATCTTTTGCAAAATCAACGTCTTGTTCATCATTATATAAATCCGCTGGCGCCATCATATCGGACTGAAATTCACTATAAACCCCTGCCTGTTCTGGCAGGTAAGCATTTTGATTATGAGCAAGACTGGAAGGATTTTTATCAGAAAGATCATTAAAAGTTTGTGCCATTACCTGACCTTCATGCGTCTTGTAACCATTGTGTTGAAATTGAGTCACAATAACCCCAGCACTTGTGCCCGCAATAAAGCCAATTGCAATCGTTAAAATAATATCTTTTGTCACTATATTTTTCATAAAACAACACATGTATTTTTAATTATGATAGAACACGAATAATAAACAAATAGTAAATAATAGAAAATAAATTTTTTATTAACACTTATTAAATAAAATTAACTTTTGTAAACAAACAACAATAATGGCACATTTTGTATTTATATTTTAATATTTATCGAAATATAAATTATAAAAAATACATAAACACATAAAAAAGAAATATAAACTTAAATTACCAACCAAAAATAATAATAATAAATATATACATATTAACACTTCGTTAACTATTTAAACCTACCTACCTTTTACACAACGCTTTTTTAGACGCGTTGTTTGCACAAGGAGGATATCTATTATGCACAACAGCTGGATCATACCAAACATCCAAAAGGCAAGTTTCTGCTTAATACTATGCCTTATATCACCCCTTAATACGTACACATATGCAGGCGTAGAACCTGCATCTAGTGATGAACAAATCCCTTTACTTCCCAGGGAATTTACACGTTCAGATACTTATTCTTCTTCGGCTTTTGAATCACATGTATTTGATCGTTCCGAAATAGAAACAAATCTTTCAACAAAAGAAAACATAACCAGACCATTACCGACAACCCAAAAGAAAAGAATACGCGTACTTGCCCTCGCAGGTGGTGGCGTTCGTGGCATCATGGAGGCCTGGATCGCCCAACAAATTGAAGAACAAACAGGAAGACCAATCAGCGATATTTTTCATCTTATTGGCGGCACATCTGCAGGTGGAACACTTGCAACGCTTCTCACTGAACCAGAATCACCAGACAGTTCAAAACCAAAATATTCAGCTGCCTTTATTGTCGACACGCTGCTTGATCGAAGTCATGAATTATTCACCTATCGTTGGAGCTCCTTTTTTGGATTCTTTGGCGCTAAATATCGAACCGATATCTATCGTAATGTATTTACTGACTATCTTGGAGAACAAACAACCGATAAAACAACAGCACCAACAATGGTGCTTGCTTACAACACAATTAGCCAACAGCTTGAATCTATTAAAAGCTGGGAAGGATCCATCTTTAGAAAAACAGATGCTATTCTGGCAACCTCAGCTGCTGAAACTTTTTTTGATGCAGCACACATTACACCTATTTCAACATCACGCCAAGCAAAGGGCATATCACAAAGAACATCTCAGCCCCGTTCACCATTACCACTTCTTTTTACAGATGGTGGCACAGCAGCAAATGATCCAACATTATGCTTACTTATGGAAGCATTAGAGCTCTATCCTGATGCTGATGAAATAGAGTTGGTTTCAATTGGATCTGGGCATTATGACCGCCCTATTCAACGAGAAGAAATTACAAATGCTGGCTTATTTACGTGGGCAACTCATTTCCCACGAATTGTGATGAGTGGCCAACGATCAAAAGATCAAAAAGTTTTAAATACATTATTCACAGAAAGGCACGACAAACATTTCCGTATAAAAGGTGATTATTCCTTTTGGACACCAAAGATTGAGCGCATAAACAACAAACTCGATAACCCAGATCGTCAAAATCTAGTGACCCTTATCACGGCAGCTGATGCTCATATTAAATCAAGGCAAGAAGAATTTGATCAACTAATCGCACGACTTAAAATAGCAAAAGATGTCTATTCATCGTAAAACAGATTCATACGCAGTGGTCATATAAAAATGTTTGTAGATGGAAATAACGCACATGAATTGCTATGCTGTGTAAATAGATAAGGAACTATGCAAAATAAATGACACGATTCAACCCCACCGTCATCACGAGCTGCCACTGGCAGCGTGGTGATCTGGGGCTTGTTTTTCTGAAAATGCCTGTTTTTCTGGATGGCCACACCCTTTGGGCTCGCCATGACAAGGAGGAGGAAAAGATAATCGTGCTCCTTCTTTTTGCGCAAATCCTAAATACAACCGCAAACTCAAGGATACATAAATGCAAAACACCAACACATACATTGTTAGTAATTGGAAAATGAACGGCACGGCTGTGCTTATGCATGAAATGGTGAAAGCATTTATAGAAAATCCCGCAACAAAAAATGACAAGGCTCAATCGACTAACACAACACCCAGGTGGGTATTTTGCCCGCCTGCACTCTTAATCACAGAAACGAAACAAAACTATCCTGAAATTATCCTTGGGGGGCAAGATTGTCACCAAAAACGTACAGGCGCTTTTACTGGCAATATAAGCGCGTCATTACTAAAAGAATCAGGTGCTACTTATGTTATCGTTGGGCATTCAGAGCGCCGTCATTATCATAACGAATCAAATGCACTTATTGCTGAAAAAGCCTGCATGGCGATTAAATGCGGGCTTATTCCGATTATTTGCATTGGTGAATCGGAAGAAACGTATAACAATGGACTCACCCTCGATTTTCTCAAAAAACAACTGGATGAATCTTTATGTGGGCTCAACAAAGAACAACACTTTATCGTTGCCTATGAACCAATTTGGGCGATAGGCACAGGAAAAACAGCAACACGTACAGATATTGAGAAAGTGCATTCATTCTTGCGTAATCAACTGCCAGATACACCGTTGCTTTATGGTGGTTCTGTGACCGCTAGCAATGCATATGATATCTTAACAACACCAAATGTAAATGGCGTTCTTGTTGGCGGCGCAAGTCTTAAGATTGATGAATTTAAAACGATTTTAGAGGCAGCACGTATGTGCGACACGGCAACCTAAAACGCCATATTCGTTATACGATGAGATAACATAGCTAAAACATAGCTGAAGTATCTCCATTTTCAGTGACATGAAATGAAAATCCTTTGCCTCTTTCAGGTTCACATGATGTTGTATAAATTTGTTTTGGTATATCTACACGTAACCAAGCGCCATTAGGATCATGGAAAAATGTATGATCTGTTGCCTTAAATTTATATGTTTCTGGATTTATTAGTAATCCATTCAAAAGCGCAGATTGCAAGATCTGTGTAACTTTATCTTGTGATCCTATAATATTCTGAACAATAATTGAGTGAGGATCAATACCACGAATACTTGGCATCATTAAATAATTATAAACACTTTGAAAACGTGGATGATTATTTCCACTGTCAAATCCAGCACTAAATATGACAATTTCAGGCGATGTTGCAAATACCCAATCAAGTGAGTTTGTTTCATGACTTTCGGCACCATGATGACTCGCCATTAATAAGCGTGTTTTCAATTTTCTTAAATCAACTTCTTCTCTTATTAAACGTTTTGTTGTTTGACCCGTCGCATCACCTGTAAAAATAAAATTAATACCTTGGAGTGATAAACGAATAATAGCACTATTACCATTAATCGCCCCAGCATCTGTTAATGAACCTGTTGTGCCACCAAGGACAGTAGGGGCAATAGAACTTGCGCACGTATTATAATTACGCCCCCTACAATCATAAGATCTATCTTCATCATGGTAGGCATTCGCACATAGAAATTCCAACGTTGTCTCATGGTGAGTAGACGTTAGAAAACCTGGTATATTAACATGCATTAAATAAGGCATGCTCTTGGCGTTTAAAAATTGGTCTTTCTGCTGAATTTCTAACAGTGTCGCGTCTTCTTTTAATAATATTCCTAAAATATATCCTTTTTTATCTTCAATATTATGCGATAATGATATAACGTGTGTTCGATGTCTTTCAAAGGCTGCTTTAGCATTTTCTAATAGTTTCTTTGCTTCGCCACTATCATAGTGCAGCAGATTTCCACCAAGGTAAAAATATTCAATACGCTGTAAAAATGAAAGTGCTGCATTCTCTGAGAATTTATTTAATAAGTTGATATGATCTTTGTCTGGATGTGTGACAATAACGATGAAGGATACGGTGCGAGTGGAATCTGGAGATGTAATAAAAGAATACATACGCTCAGCTAGTATATCTCCATTTTTCACCCCTTCAGGTAGTGTTGAATAACCAGCATCAATAATCAAAATCTTATTATTTGCAGCATTACATAAAAAAACACCATTTCCCTGACCTACATTTGCAAATGATATTCTTATGTCGTCAGGCATAGGAACAACGTCAGCAGCTAGCATATCTCCAGATGAAGAAAATGGATCTTCTTCCATTGCCAATAACAAACGTACAAACAAAAAAAAGCAAATAGATAACTTAAAAAACAGACAAGAATAATAACGCATATATTATTGTGCTATATCAGACATGAGTTTATTCGTCAATGTTTGAACTAAAGCAATTATGTCAATCCTTTTTTGCTCCATTGCATTTACAAGTGATAAAGCGCGCTCCATTTCAGGATCATCCGCAATAAGAGAGACCAAGGCTTTATCTCTTTGTATTTTATTCATAACGACCAGTGCTTTTTCAGAAGCAGAATAATCACCATGGTATACAGCCTTAACAAAATATTTTACGGCTGTTTTAAGGGCAATTAGTTTGTTATGAAACGTTAAAAACTGGGCATTTTCTTCGCAGAATTCCGCGTATTTCCGAAAGAAAGACGATTCTTTTGGCTCCTCTTTTAAAACTTCATTATAAAATGCATATGTTCTTTGTCTATTTTGAGATACCTTTCGGCTATAACGATAGCAATCAGCCACAAACCATTTTCCATCATCTCCAGCATCTTTTAGAAGTGCATCAATTGCTTCAAAATCACGAACGTTACTTCCTGTATTGCAATCAAATTCACCTATATGAACTTCCCTGCCATCAACAATTATCTGAGCGGCTTCAAGATACCCATTTGTCATTCCCTTTTTGCCAGCAATAACAAATAAATCAAATGCCCGCTGCCAATTCCCTTGCAATAAAAATGTGTATGCTGCATTAAAGATAACAAATGGTTCAAGAGATTCTGTATCTCCAACAAGACGATGCAAATATGCCTGCGCCTCTTCCCCATCAAGCTGACGCTCCATAGATTGATTATTTAAAGCAAAAGGAGTCTCCAAAATTATCTGCACTTTTTCTTGCAGTGATTCAGGGAATGATGTATGCAATCGTTCAACAAAATGAGCATCTCTTTCTTCAAAAGGAAAAGCATTAGCGATCATCGTTCTTGATGGTTGATGACCATGTGCAGCAGCAATTAAAACGCATAATCGTGCGGTTTCATTTAATTCAGTAAACGAACGTCCGTAATGTTTTAATAAATACGTATAAGGAAAAAATAATCTGGCTATTTTTTTATCATCAGATGTCGCATCTACCGTCCATAATTGATTAAAAGGGTGCTCCACAATACGTGCTGGACACGCTTCTGGATGCGCAGAAAGATGATAATAAAGCTCTATCAATTTTTCTGTATTATTTAGAAAAATATAGTCACTTAAATTATCGTAAATTGGGCTATCGAATTGTTTATCAGGCGTGCTTCTATATGAAGATGGGGATACATCTCCTGAAAGATTACTATACTCTGTTGTTGCCGTATCATTTGACAATCTTGGTTTTTCAAACGGTCTCAATTCACCATCAGATAATGTGGTCGAAAAAACATGAGAACCCAACAAAAAGCTACAAAAAAGCAACAAATAAACAAACACGATGCAAACTTTCTTATTAAATATCGATAAAAAATACCATAATTAAAAATACTATTCAATCAGAAATAGAAACACAATTTTCTTAAAGAAAAAATTTAATTAAACGCCTTGCTAAAACGCCATATCTTCTAAAATCAACGTTACTGAATTTCGCCCACCGAATGTATCATTCTTTAGCGTGACCACAACATCACATGGCTGATCGCGTGCTTTTTTAATCGCATCCTCAAAGGGTGTTCCCGTCACCCGAAAGGCCATCATTTTAGCGCTTGATATCCCCTCACTCTGCAGGCGACAACGAAAATGTGATCCATCCCCAATCGGTTCGGCATAACTAATCATCACCTGCTTTAGTACAAAACGTGGCTGAGGATTTCCCGCACCAAAAGGTTCAAGTTTCTGCAGATCATTAATCAGATCAAGCGTCACCCCACTCACAGAAAGTGCACCATCAATCGTAATCGCTGGCACAACTGTTTTTGCAATTGCTCCCATTTCGTGATTTAGAAAAGCATAAAAAGCATCGTATTTCGTGCGCGTCACAGTAAATCCTGCAGCCATTGCATGACCACCGCCTTTTTCAAGCAATCCTAAATGAACGGCTTTAATCATCGCATCACCCATATTAACGCCTGTGATTGACCGCCCAGAACCTTTACCTATCCCTTGATCAAAACCAACAACGCACGTTGGTTTATGAAAACGTTCTTTTAAACGACTGGCGACAATACCAATAACACCTGGATGCCAGCCTGCATTTCCAACCAACAAAACAGGATGTTCGAAAAGCCCTTCCGTCTCAATTTGCGTAAGTGCTTGATCAAGAACAAAACGCTCAATCCCTTGGCGTTCTTCATTATAGGCATCCAAACGACTCGCGATTTGCCTGGCAAGCAGTGTATCATCTGTCGACAATAAATGACTGCCCAGCAGCGCATCACCAACGCGCCCCCCTGCATTTACACGCGGTCCAATCATAAATCCTAAATGATAGGCACCAGGTTTTTCATTAATGCGTGCAATATCCGAAAGTTGGCTAAGCCCAATATTAGAGCGCGCGGCCATTACTTTCAACCCCTGACGCACAAAGGCACGGTTAAGACCAATCAAGGGCATAACATCACAAACCGTACCCAACGCCACAAGATCCAAGAATTGCCGAAGATCAGGCTCACCTTTATCCTTAAAATACCCATCATCCCTAAGTGCACGATTAAGCGCCACAACAAATAAATAGGCAACCCCCGCCGCACACAAAAAACGCATTTCATCACGTGGTAATTCCGTTTGATCAAGGCGATTCGGGTTCACAAGTGCTGCCGTTATAGGCAATGTTGACTCAGCCATGTGATGATCAAGTACAATCACATCTAAACCAGCCTCATGCGCCATGCGGAGCGGTTCAAACGCCGTCGTCCCACAATCCACCATTAAGACCAAATCAACATCTTGAGCACGCAATTGAAGCAATGCCTCGGTATTCGCGCCATACCCTTCTTCAATACGATCAGGTATGTAAACACCAATAGGCGTACCAATTGCCTCAAAATACCGACGCAGCAGCGCTGATGATGTCGCCCCATCAACATCATAATCACCATAGACAACAATTTTTTGATCAGCTTTTAACGCCATCATTGTGCGCGCAACCGCCTTTTCCATATCAAGTAAATGATTGGGGTCAGGCAAATAATGACGCAACGTTGGATTTAAATAAGCCTCTACTTGATCAAGGGGAATATCGCGATGCACCAAAATATGCGCAAGGATTTCTGAAACGCCATAACGTTGAATCAATGTCAAGACACGCCGTGGGTCAGGCTCTTTATAAAGCCATCTTTTCCCCGTAACTGACGTGCGTTCCGTTGACATGAAATTATTCCCTCGCTCTGATCTTTCCTTGGTTAAGATATCTCTACCGCATCAGCATCAACTGCGCATATTACTTTCCAAAGGGCTTCCACAATTTCTTTAACCCCCGTTCGTGATGCCGCTGAACAAAGCATAACCGTTTTTCCCGTCACCTGCTCGAGTGCAATCTTCTTTTCCTCAATTTCGTCTTCAAACAAAGCATCCGATTTGTTTAACACGATAATCTCAGGTTTTTCGACAAGTGTATCTGCGTATTCCTGCAATTCATGGCGAATCGTATGATAAGCACCAATCACATCCTCTTGTGTTGCGTCAATCATATGCAGCAGCACACGGCATCGTTCAATATGCCCCAAGAATCGCACACCAAGACCTGCCCCCAAATGGGCGTCTTCAATCAGCCCTGGAATATCAGCCAATACAAATTCTTTATCATAAACAGATACAACACCTAACTGTGGATGGAGCGTCGTAAAAGGATAATCCGCAATCTTTGGTTTTGCCCGTGTAACGGCCGCGAGGAATGTTGACTTCCCTGCATTTGGCATTCCAAGCAACCCAGCATCAGCAATCAGTTTAAGGCGCAGCCAAATCCATTTTTCTTCGCCAGGCCAGCCTGGGTCAGCGCGACGGGGAGATTGATTAACAGATGTTTTAAAATGGGTATTTCCAAAACCACCATCACCGCCACGCGCAAGGCGAATACGTTGCCCTGGAACGGTAAGATCGGCAATAAGTGTTTCTTTATCATCTTCAAAGATTTGCGTACCCACAGGAACCTTCATAAATACATCTGAACCTGATGGACCTGAGCGATTGCGCCCCATACCATGATGACCACGTTCACCTCTAAAGTGTTGCAAATAGCGATAGTCGATTAAAGTATTAAGGTTAGGAACAGCCTCAACAAACACATGTCCACCACGACCACCATCGCCGCCATCAGGCCCTCCATATTCAATAAATTTTTCACGCCGAAAGCTGACACTACCGCCTCCGCCATCACCTGATTGGATAAAAATTTTGCATTCATCAAGAAATTTCATAACATACGACCATTGTCAAATAATAGGTTTAAATAGAGTGCGGCGTCGAGGTGCATCACTTTTATGCAAACCGAGTGGATAGATTTTATTACATTCAGAATACGCCATCTTCACTCTTTCGCTTGCCTTCCTCGGGCTTGACCCAAGGATCTCTCATGTACCAAAGGCAAATAATCACACGCATCTTAATTATATTTTAGCAACAAACCGATCTGCTTATTTAAAGTGTAGAAATCTTCGGATCAAGTCCGAAGATGACAGATTTTTAATAAGAATCAAATGCCTCACACGCTTCATCTAAATGAACATTATGGGAATGGCATCTTTATTTCAAGGATTATCCATTTATTTTTTGATTCTTTGTTTTGTTGTCAATGCATCTAGATAAACCTGAAAATATGTTTTCTTAGGCACGCTTGAGGCTGAAAGCGCAATTTCGATATCATTTGCTTCTAAAACCTTCATACTATCCGTCAAATGTTGTTTGTAATCATTAAACGCAAGACTATTTGCTACATACACATCCAAAATGCGATAGGTAATATGATTATCCTTAAGCAAAGTTGCTAAATTACTAAAAAGCTGTGGCGGCAATAAAACAGACACTTTATTCTTTTTAATAAAATCAATCAGGGGCGTTAAGATGATTGTATCAATATCGGCACTATCTGGTAAGAAAATTGTTTTAATTGTATGGGTATCAACAAAATGCTGAAAGAATGCAATCGATTCATTGGTTACATTAAAACAGGCAGCACTGCATGCATCTCCATCAAGGCGTGTTTGTGTATTAATGACCAGCGCGATATCTCTGCCTTGCGTTCGTGCAAAGGCAATAAGATCAACCGACGCATCATCAAAAGGGTTAACACACAAAGAAACCTGTTTAGGAAGCGATGCTATGAATGCTTTGTAATCGGGAATTTTATCGCCATCGAGCAACCATATCGACATGCTTTTTTGCGTCGATGGAGCGGTCGTCGTAATCCGCGTTAAGGCATAAGGCGTCAATTCAGGTCTTAAGAGGAAGTCATTTTTTGTTTCGGTGTCTGATTTTGCCTCATGCGCATAACAGAAGTATGGCACAAAAAGTAATATGTAAATAAAAATTGCAATCATGATGGAATCTTGCTCATTTGAAAGAAAGACAATCCACGAAGCAAGTCATAAGCACGCTTTAATTGCGCATCTTTCTTTCGATCAAACAATGTATCCGTTGATTCAGCATCAACATTAATATCAGGCTCCACCCCTTTTTCATGAATACGCATTGCTTTTGGAGAATAAAAATGGGCTGTTGTTAATTTAAGCGCACCTTTATTTGACAAACGAAATAGAGTTTGTACGGATCCTTTACCAAACGTTTTTTCACCAATAATGATAGCACGTTTATGATCTTTTAACGCTGCTGCTAAAATCTCAGCACCTGATGCCGACCCTTTATTAACCAATATAACAATTGGCAACCCACGAACGCGGTCAGGTCCTTTGGCAGCATATACTTCATGATCTTCTTTTGATCGCCCTTGAACGGTAACAACGGCTCCCCCATCAAGAAATAAACCTGTTGTCGCTACGGCCTGATCAAGCGTGCCCCCTGGATTATTTCGAAGATCAATAATCAACCCATGCAATTTTCCTTCTTTTAAAAAGGAATCAAGAGCCTTTTTAACATTTTCCTCACAGTGCTCATTAAATAAACTAATACGAAGGTAAGCTATTTTATCATGCACCTCTGATTTAACGGCATTAATAATAATAATTGACCGTGTGAGCACAACATCACGTTTTTCATTTTTTTCATTAAGAAGCGTCAATGTAACAGGTGTGCCTGGCTTCCCTTGTAATTGTTTGAGTATATCGGTCGCAAATGTTTTAGTAACATCAGCCCCATCAACATGCGTAATTAAATCACCTGATTGAATATGTGCACGATGCGCAGGGGTATCATCAATAGCAGAGATTACTTTCAACCCCTGTTTTGTTGGTAGAATTTCAAGCCCAATACCACCAAATTCACCTTTATTGATCGTATCAAGAACGGCCACTTCACGGGGCTCCATATACGTAGAATTAGGATCAAGTGCCATCAAGATACCCGTAATTGCACCTTTGATTAATTGTGCCTCTGTAACTGCCGTGCAATAGTCAGATCGAATACGCTCAAGCACCTCTGAAAATAAAACTTCAAGTGTGTAATGTTCATTCGCATCAGATACACTTGGTGGTGGAGTGTCTTCACGGCAGCCACTTATTAAAATAAGAGCGCCTATGGAGAAGATATAAATCACACGCCGAACACATGACATTTAATAATATACCTTTAAGGGTGTATGATGATCAGGATTGTACCTAAACACCACACAGAATACACTCAACACTTATGATTTCAACAAAAGGCAATCGTTTATCATCCACCATCATCACGCATTTGCATAGTAAACGTGGTGATCCAATGGCTATTTTTCTGGATGACCACATCGGCTTTGCCGATTCGCCATGACGAAGGAAGTGCTTAAAATCATCAGCATTGAGTACATATCGTTATTTCTTAGTTGAATCTTTTGCAGGCTCAACAACTTTTACGTCAGATTTTGCAACTCCTGATTTTGCCTCTACAGGCTTCACTGAATCAACCGTTGGTGCGCTTTTTTCTGCCACATTGCTATCCGTGGCTGGCTTTTGCGTGGTTGCTGCTTTTTGTGCCGCTGCAAGTTTTTCAGAATCTGTTGGCTCAATTGCTTTCAATGCCTCACCAATACCTGATGCTTTTGCTTTATCTGCCTCAACAGGTGCAACAACATCTTTTGGTTTATCCATTTTCGGTTTATCCGCTTTTGGCTTTTCTGCTTTTACAACTTTCTCAGCCACCACAGGCGCTATTACTTTAGGTTTATCCTGTTTTGGAGCAGCATCTCCATCAACGACAAAAGATCTCTCAGCAAGTACTTTATCCGCATCTTTAACAACCACATGCCATTTTCCAGGACGCGCCGTTACACATGCGTGTGTACGATAACGCGCTGATTGCTTTGTTACTGTCGTAAATTCTGTGTATGGATGCCCATCACGTGTCCATACGAACGTTACTTTTCCATCATGAGATGGTTGTAAGGCAATTTGTGCACATACTTTCCCATCATGAAACGCAAAATGCTCTTTTTCATTTTGCATAACATGCTTATCAATTTTTGTTCCTAAAATAAACTTTGACTGCGCAGCAGAAACTATCTGCATATTTAATAAAAATGCACTAGCTAAGCCCAAACATATGCCACTATTTATATATTTTACCATTAATTTTCTCCTCATAACCCGATTTCCTACAATGATAACGCGAAAACCTCTTTTAAAAAAGCCCCTAATGCGCTAAGACTGCTAATATATGTAATTATTTGTTGATCGAAAATGTTTGATCTTTGCCTGATAAAGATGTGAATATTATTTGGTTATTATTCTGATGCATGACATTTAATCAAGAATACACCAACCAATTAACAAATATTCTATTTTATTTTTAAATAAATTTATAAAATTTTAAACGAGGAGCATCCGTCTATGAGTCACAAAAAAATTCTCATCTTGGGTGTCAATGGCTTTATTGGTAGCGCCCTTACCGAAACCATCTTAAAAAATACAGATTGGCATATTTATGGTATGGACATGTCTGACAATAAGCTGGGTGATTGCTTAGGGCATCCTAATTTTCATTTTGTTGAAGGCGATATAACAATCAATAAAGAATGGATCGAATATCATATTAAAAAATGTGATACCGTTTTGCCGCTTGTTGCGATTGCAACGCCTTCACTTTATGTTTCAGATCCACTCCGTGTATTTGAACTTGATTTTGAAGCAAACTTATCCATTATCCGTCAATGCGTTGCTTATAAAAAACGTGTAATATTTCCATCAACATCTGAAGTATATGGCATGTGCACTGATTCACAATTTGATGAAAGCACATCATCCTTAGTTCTGGGACCGATTGAAAAACAACGTTGGATCTATTCTTGTTCAAAACAATTACTGGATCGTGTTATTTATGCCTATGGCGTGCATCATGCACTTGATTTTACTTTGTTCCGTCCTTTTAACTGGCTTGGCCCAAAACTCGATAATCTTTTTGCGGCAAAAGAAGGGTCTTCACGTGTTGTAACACAATTTATTGCGGATGTTTTACATAATCAACGAATTAAGCTTGTTGATGGCGGGCAACAACGCCGTTCATTTACTGACATTGATGATGGTGTAGCAGCATTGCTTAAAATTATTGAAAACAATAACAGCAAAGCAACAGGTGAAATCTTTAACATTGGAAATCCACAGAACGATATTTCGATTCGTGAGTTGGCTACATTAATTGTGGATCTTGTCAAAACATATCCTGATTATGCGCATCTGGCAAATCGCGTCATCATAGAAGATGTAACATCAGGCGATCACTACGGAAAATATTATCAAGATATTCAATGCCGTGTGCCGAAAATTGATCATATAAAGGATCGTCTGGGGTGGGAGCCTGTTGTAAACATCAAAGATGCCTTACGCAAAACCCTTGATTATCACTTAACACGCCCATCGGCAGAACTTAATAGCCTTCTTGAGACATGTTAATAGGACGTGATTATTAATGCCCTTGGATATAAAAAAAGTTGCCCTAAAGGTTGATGTTGATACGGAACGCGGCACACGCATTGGTGTGCCTAATTTGCAGCGTCTGTTTGATCAACGTGGAATTGGGGCAACATTTTTGTTTTCAATGGGACGTGACAATACAGGACGTGCCATTCGGCGTGTATTTAGACCTGGTTTTTTCCAAAAAATCAGCCGAACAAGCATCGTTAGTGTTTATGGCATTCGAACGTTACTGAATGGTCTTTTATTCCCAGGACCACATATTGGAAAGCGTCATGGGGCACTGATGCGTGGTGTTGCGGCAAGTGGTCATGAAGTCGGTGTGCACTGTTATGATCACGTTGCCTGGCAAGATAAACTCGCCCATTGGTCGGAGGCACGCACCCGACAAGAAGTAAACAAAGCCGTTGAAACATTTAAAGACACGTTTGGTCATCGTCCTTTTACAATGGGATCGGCAGGCTGGCAAGCAAATAAAGCAAGTCTTTCTGCCTATGAGGAGCATTCATTACTTTATGCCAGCGATACTCGTGGGACAAATGCTTTTTTCCCCACGATGAAGCAGCGTCACTTTTCAACCCTTCAAATTCCAACAACACTACCAACGCTCGATGAACTCATAGGGAGACCCGAATATCCTTTTGATAATTTAATTGCACACTATCACCAATGCATCGAACAACAATCGCTTAATGTATTAACAATACATGCTGAGTTGGAAGGAATGGCTTTTTTAAATTGGTTCGAACAATTCATTGATGCGTCGATAGCAAAGGGCATTCATTTTATTCCAATGATTACACTTGCACATGAATTAATGGAACACAAAAAAGAGATCCCACAGCTCGAACTCATTCAAGGGATGGTTGATGGACGTTCAGGCACACTTGCTATGCATAAACCCTAGAATCTTTTTCAGATCTTTCCTGACAGATCATTTATAAAAAAGGACAATTGAATCATGATCAAAAGAATAAGCCTCACCCTCCTTTCACTACTGTGCATCCTGTTTATCATTCCTTTTTTTATCGATGTTAATTCATACAAAATCCCACTCCTTGCCTTGGTTAAAGAGCAAACAGGCATAAGTATACGTATTGATGGTGATGTAAAACTATCGCTTTTACCAATGCCACACCTTAATATCACGGATGTTGCCGTTGAAAATAAAACAAAGAATTCCTCAAACGATTTTGTGCAATTAAAAAAAATATCACTTTCAATTAAATGGCTGCCTTTGCTCAAAAAATCATTCCATATTCACGATATTGAATTGACCGAACCAACGATTTTCATTGATAAATATGCGGATGGCACCATCAATACAACGGCGTTTACCGAAGATTCACATCTAAAAACAACAGCGCCATTACCACAAAAAGTGGAAAATCCTGAAACGTCTTCAACGATTAATCAAACAATCAAGTTAAGTGTTGCTAAAGGAAAAATTACAAATGGAGCCGTGCACTACACTGATCATGCAACGCAAAAAAAAACAATTATTAAAGAAATTAATATTGATGGTGATTTCAACTCAACCAAAGGATTTGATCTAAAAGGACGCGCAATAAGTGCTGACACGGCAGCAACAATTTCTGTTAAAGGCAGTGTTTTTTCAAAAGGCTTACCAAATATTATCGAAGCAACACTTCATTTGGATTCAGCGAACACAACAAACCATGTAAACGGCACATTAACATTGAATGCAACGCAAAAAGAAGAAGGTATTTTTACCAGTACAATTGCCTCCAACGCCTTAAAAATACCGTTCAAAATAACGCTGGGAGATCAAATCATTAATTTTGAAGATGGTGTCAAGTTTTCAACAAACCTTATCACGAATGATAAAAAAATAGATGTAATTGGCTTTAAAGCATTGATAGGGGCTGATCTAGCGTTATCTGGAAAAGGAACATTTGCCTTCAATACTAAAAAGGCATACGGTTCTATTGTTGTGTCATCAAAAGGCATGAATGCAACAAGCAAATTTGATGTGGATCTATCAAAAGATAAGCCTTTCATTACCGCTACAGTTCATATTCCTAGCTTTACTCACACACATAAAAATACCGCGAAGCGTGACAAAGCATTGTCTCATCGTGATCAAAAAGCAGTCGAATCGAATGAGCAAAAAACAACCAATGGTGAACGCTGGTCAAAAGACCTTATTGATCTATCAGCTTTAAAAACCGTGAATGGTGATTTTTTAATTGCCATCGATAAAATACTTTATGACGATGTCAAATTAACACAAACCAGACTATCGTTTAAAATATTTGATGGCATTGCAACCATCGCTGATTTATCAACAAAAACGTGCGAAGGCAGTCTTAATTCGACAGCTATCATTAATAGCAAAACAAATCACATGTCAATGAAAGCGCTTGTTAAAGATATAAACATAGCCGAACTGCCTGGCGTAAAGGGATCGCCACTAAAGGGTGGACGATTAACTATTTCGACCGATATAGCATCCCTTGTGTCATCCATGCATAATCTCGTTAACAACCTATCAGGGATTATGAAAATCAATATGACCGATGGTGTTATTGAAGGATTTGATATTAAGCAATTTGTAACTGACCTCAAACAAACAAAGGATATTGCAGGAATCACCAAATTAAAAGCGTCGTTTGATCGAAAAGCAGATATGCATTTCAATAAAATTCATGGCGACTTTAAAATAATAAATGGTGTTGCACAAACAACTAACGTTGAATTGAATAGTCATGAAGGTTCAGTTATCAGCCGCGGCAGTGTTGATTTGCCCCATTGGACGATTAATATGGCCTCACAGATTCGCATCCACCAATTTAATAATATTCCTTACATAATGACCTATACAAAAGGCGCTATTAATCAACCCGATTTCTCAATTGATATGAGCCAACTACAAGAATTCTTGCTAAAGGCATTAGCAAACCAGCTTGTAAATCGGGCAAAAGATAACGTAAAAAGCCAGATTAAAGAACGAGTTCAAGAAAAAGCGAAAGAAAAAGCAGGAAGTGAATTGGCTAAAAAACTAGGCGGCTTATTGCCAGGTCTTTTGGGCAACCACTAGAGCTTGGATTAGGCGCGACTATACTCAACACTCACTGACCATTTCACACCCTTTCGCGTCGTCATGGCGAATCGGCGAAGCCGATGTGACCATCCAAAATAACAGGCATTCGACATAAAAGGCATTTCCGAAGTAACAGCCCTGGATCATCACGCTACCGCGGGTAGACCGTGATGACGTTACTTATCAATGAAAAATTAAGGCACAAGGTTCATCACCGGGTGCACTTTTCTCTCCAGAAGAGATAGGTTACTTTGGTGTCTTATAAATATCAAATGTATCAAGCTGTTTATTGATCCACTTTCTCACCAATTTCCTGTTTTCAATGCTGTCTTGGGCTTCATCCGCGTGCTGATTGGTCACATCATCAGAATCAACACCTGCATGCTCCTTCACATAACCATCAGGACGAAACATAACTAATCCGACCAATGAAATTAATGCAGCCACAAATACAGCCATACATAACACAGGAAAACTTGTAATTTGATCACAAACATATCCCGTTACAAGATACATCAACGAATGTGAACACGCCCAAATAAAGAGCAAATTCGTATAACGCCCAACAACAGGGAAACTTTTATTAATAATTGGCGTAGCAGGTGTTAATCCCTGACCTAAACAAATCACGACAAGCTGCATAATGGTCAAGCCCCAATAATGAAACAGACCATTGAATATAAAGGCAAAAATAGGCAACACACAAAGCAAGCCAATCAATTTAAATTTTAAGATTTTAAAAGGATGAATATGAACCCCTAAAACACCATAAAGAATTTCAACACACATCGTTACAAATAGAACAATTGTTGTGTGTGTCATAGCCGCATTCGGACTCATCCCAAACTTAGTCACCATAACAGACGGCACATATGCCCACGAGAAATAAAAAGCAACAGCTGTAAATACATATAAGGCAAACAACGCTGGAATATTACGATTACGATAATTAATAGATTGATAAATCTTTGGTGCCGTTCGTCTACGTTCACGATTATGAATGGCTTTCAAAAACTCAGGGGTTTCTTTCAAGGCACGACGCGCAATTGTTCCTAAAACAGCAACGCCTGACCCAATATAAAAAGGTAATTTCCACCCCTCTTCAGGAGAAAGATACAAACATAAAGCACCGATACCACACGCAACAAGACCACCAAAAGAACACGTCGCTTCAACCAAGGCACTATAAAAATAAACTTTAGGCTTTGGTACAGTTTCTGTAATGAACACATCAGCAGCTATGCATTCACCACCCGACGCAAACCCTTGCACAAGGCGCAACAATAAAAATAACACGGCCGACATTATTCCCCATTCCGCATAAGGTGGAATATTAGGGATCAAAATACACGTAATAGACATCAAAAAAGTCGTCGAAATCAACACAGGCACCCGCCCAATTGTATCACCAATATACCCCCAGAAAAAGGCAGCTAAAGGACGAATACAAAAGGCAGAACAAAACGTAAACGTTATCAGAAGTGGTTTAATAGCCGATTCTGTCGGCAAAAAAACCTTGGTCAAGATAATTGTTAAATGACTTGCAAGCAAAAGATCAAAAAAATCAAGAAAATTACCAATAAGAACAATAGCTACTGATTTTTTGGTTTCCACGGGAATTACGGATGAAGACGGTGTCATAATATCAAAAATACACACTAAATAAACATGAACACAGTCTATAACAAATCTCAATTAAATAGAAATATTATTTAATTCGTTTTTTCTAGTTTTAAAAAGCAATTTATTTATAATTTTAAATTTAAGTTCGTAACACTTGTCACTTTTCAACCCCTATTCTCTTTTCAGAACTTACGTGTTAAAAATTTTACATAAAACTTAACTAAAATACATTAACACGTAAACCCCTTATTGTCTCACACATCATCTTCGAACGTATATCCAAGGGCAAGAATGACTCTACAAAATGGATTGCCCTGTTAATGCCCAATCTTTAACAAAAGCATTAATCCCTAAGTCAGTTAACGGGTGCTGATAAAGCTGATGCATAATCTTTGGTGGCAACGTAATAACGTCGGCTCCTGCTTTTGCTGCCTCCAAAACATGCTGTGGGTGACGGATAGATGCAGCCAAAATATTCGTGCACAAGCTTGGGTAATTTTCATAAATCTCCCGCATATCTTTAATAAGATCCATTCCATTTGTGCCAATATCGTCTAAACGACCCACGAATGGCGAAACAAATGTCGCTCCTGCTTTGGCGGCAAGAAGCGCTTGCAGCGGTGAAAAACAAAGCGTCACATTAACCATATGATCATCATCTGATAATTCTTTACAAACACGAAGCCCTGCAGGTGTTAAAGGCACCTTTACAGCTATTTTTTCATTCATTGCGGCAAGGGCGCGCCCTTCCTTAATCATTGTTTCATAATCAAGGGCAGCAACTTCAACACTAATAGGACCGTCGACCAAGGCGCACATTTCTTTTACAACGTCTTTCCATTTGCGTCCTGATTTAGCAATCAATGTTGGATTTGTTGTAATGCCATCAATCAATCCTGTTGGCATCAATGCTTCAACTTCAGTGATATCTGCTGTATCTAAAAAAAATTCCATGTAAATGTCTCCAAATTTTTAATAATTCTTTGTAGCACGGTTTTTGCTGCCGCATGAAGAATAATGTGATAGTGTTCGAGTAACAATAAACAGAAAAGGTGATTGCCGTGTCTTCAATCCGTACTGACGTTCTCGCACTTATCCAAAAAGAACAACGTTTTGTAACAAAGCGTGAAATTTGCCTCTTATTAAATATAAAAGGTGCGCGTCGGGTGGAACTTAAAAAAGTTCTTAATGACCTAAAATGCGAAGGACTTTACGGAAAAAATACGGACTATGCAACAACGATTCCGATAAGGTCTCCTCGTAAAACAGAGGGGCGAGCACCCACAAAATCAGAGACGCAAAAACCTGAGGTACAAAAGTCAGATGGACGCAAACAACGACCACGAAAGTCTGTTTTGGGTATTTATCATCAAAATCATGATGGCGGCTGGATTGAATCGTCCCACAGACGAACATCATTCCCCCCTATTCGCTGTCCACGCCCTATTGCTGAAGCCGCGTCTAACCTCAAAGGTTCTCCCCTCCAAAATAACGATGTTGTATGTTTTAGTTACTCAATCAATGGCCAGTTAACAATTGAAGAAATCATTGGCAATCTTAATGAACCTAAAGTATTCAGTTTGATGGCTATTCATAACCATGAAGTACCCTTTGAATTCTCTACAGAAGCCATCACACAAGCTAAAAAAGCAACGTTACCACCCCTTGGTAAACGCACGGACTATCGTGATCTACCTCTTATCACGATTGATGGTGAAGATGCACGTGATTTTGATGATGCCGTGTGGGCCGAACCTGATACAAATCCAAAGAATCCAAATGGATGGCGTGCAATTGTCGCAATCGCAGATGTCGCCTACTATGTGCGCCCAGGAGATGCCTTAGATGTTGAGGCATTCGATCGTGGTAATTCCATTTATTTTGCCGATCGTGTCGTGCCAATGCTACCCGAAGGTCTTTCTAATGAGATGTGCTCCCTCAAACCACATGAAGATCGTGCATGTGTAGCGGTTGAATTGACGATTACCTCAAAAGGCGTCCTTAAGTCATTTCATTTCAAACGAGGATTAATGCGATCAGCCGCGCGCCTTACCTATGCGCAGGTGCAAGATGCGATTGATGGAAATATTGATGCTGTTCCACCAGGAATTTGGGACAATGTACTCATTTCGCTCTATGGTACTTACAAAAGCCTTCGTCATGCGCGTGAAATACGCGGATCCCTAAACCTTGAAAGTACGGAACGTAAGGTTATTTTTGATGATAATGGGAAAATAAAAGCCATAATTCCTCGCGTGCAGCAAACCAGCAATCAATTAATTGAGGAACTAATGATTGCTGCCAACGTAGCGGCAGCAAAAACACTATCGGACAAAAAATGGCCTTGTCTATATCGCATTCATGATGCACCTGATGAAACACGGGTAGAAAATTTGAAACGTGTTATTGGTACAATGCGTCTTAAGATTCCAAAACTTAAAAAAATGACACCTGAAGGATTCAATACGATTTTAGAACAAGACACGCCGTTTAAACGCCTTGTTCATGATTTAGTCCTAAGATCCCAGGCACAAGCGTGTTACTCACCAGAAAACCTTGGGCATTTTGGATTAGGTCTTACGCATTATGCGCATTTCACATCACCGATTCGACGTTATGCGGATCTACAAGTTCACCGCGCATTGATCGCAGCAGAAAATCTTGGTGATGGTGGGCAGGATATTTTGCCGATCGGCGCGCTTAAATTAGTTGGCGAACATATTTCAACGACGGAACGTACAGCCGCACAAATGGAACGTGAAGTCATGGATCGTTATCTTGTGCTACATTTGGAAGATTATGTAGGACATACATTTTCAGCAACCATTGTGGGTGTTACAGAAATGGGAATTTTCTTTGCCCTTGATGGAAGCGGCGCGCAAGGCTTTATGCACAAAGCACGCCTACCTGGAGATTACTATAATTACGATCAAGAAAATCATCGTTATATTGGACGACGCACCAATCGTTCATATCAACTAGGCGGCACACTTGTTGTAACATTGGATTCAGCGGACGCCCGAACCAGCGCAACCGTGTTTTCATTACCTGAGACAACGCCTAATAAAAAGCAATCAGAAAAATATATTACAGGAAAGCGCATCCCCTACAAAGAGGCATCAAAAAAACAAAAGCCAAAAGACGCTGAAGATCAGCAAAAGCAAAAACGTCACAAACCAAATATAAGTAAAACAGATATGAAAAAAGTCTTACCAGCAGCAACGGGAACAAAAAAAGACTCTGCAAAGAAGGCAACTGCCGAAACGCCTTTCTATCGCAAGTCAAAAGGAAGAATGAAGAAAGACTAAAATGATATCCTTTAGGATTTACAGCGCATCATTTTTCTCTATTAAAATTAAGGCTTTGATTTCCGCAAGTTTTTCAGATGTGATGTTTAAATATTTCATGATTTTTTCACACGGTATATGTTCAGCAAGCATTTCACGTACACTTTCAATTTTTTCGTTATTCGCTTTTAGCTCTGCCTCTGCTCTGCCTTTTTCAATGCCTTCTTCTCTGCCTTTAGCTCTCCCCTTCTCCACGCCTCTTGACTCGGCGGCTTCCAGCTCGTCTCGATCATTATAGATTTTCTTTCGATAGTATGAATAATTCGATCGTTCCGCGGGGGTCATTTTAAGAATATTTAGTTTTTCATGAACTTGTTGCATGTAGGGTGAATGAAAAGTTTCAGGAACTTCGTCATGCTTCATCACATAAAGCCAATCATCGATTTCTTTTTCAAGTCGATCATT
>CANKZX010000024.1 GCA_947488275.1 Alphaproteobacteria bacterium
ATTGATAGAGAGGGGCTTGCCAATTTTGCAGAAGCTGTAATGGGAAAATTATCAAAAAGTTATGACCGTGAAATCGTGCGTGATATTGAATCTCAATATGAAGATATGTGTGATGAAAAAATGGTTTTAGTTGAAGTTCCCTCTTCTTGCAATATAGCTAAGGAATTTCCCGATGGAAGAAAAGGTAAATTAAAAGCACTAATTTTTGAAATGGAAGATCAAAAAACGTATTTCGAATATATGAGTACATTTTCTATCGATTTTTGTCAAAAGTTGCTTGAACGTGATCCAAAAGCAATATCGCAGGCGGCAGGTGTAATTGTTGTTATATACGGTGTAATTAAATTTTTCTCATAAAAGTTTAACTATTTTTTATTCATAGGGTTGATCTCATGATAATATATAATTAATCTAAAATTATATATAATTTTATGAGATTGATCATATGATGTTTTGTTTTAAAAGTTATCGGTGCATTTTCTTTGGTTTTGTGTTGTCTCTGTTTGTGCCTGCTTCTTTATGGTCTGCATCAGGATTTAGTGTTGTTACGTATTCAAACGACTCTGCACTTATCGATAGTGCAATGGTTAGGCTTGGGCATCTTGATGAAAAATTTAAGAATGTAGGGGCGCTATTTAGGGTTGATGAAACGTCAGATAATGTTTCTTTGGCGCAAATAGGCTCTGTCGGCTACATAGGTAATCAGAAATGTATCGCGTCTGCACATTCTTTGTCTAAAAATTCTTCTGTAAAGTATCGTGTTGGTTTTGAATTGGGCGAAGAAGGTTTTACATATTACAATGTCGATTCTATAGATTATCGGTATATGAATTCAGAATCACATTCAGGGCAGTCAGTAACTGTAGAATTATTGTATAATATTAGTTTCCTTCATCTTTCTGAAAATGTTGCTGGATTAACGGGTCTTGAATGCTGTTATCCAGATAGTGAATCCTCTCGAACTGATCAAGGTATGCCATTTATTCATATTGGGTATGGACGGTCATATGATGCAGAAATAATTGATGGAAAACGCAGAGGCATTCAATCATTTAGTTCGCTTAATTTTGAGTCAATGCTTGGATTAATGTTTGAGTCATCGATCCTAGTGAGAAAACCTACTCCGTTGATATTGAGTCAATCCACGTTGGGTCGGTGTTACATGCAGTGTATAAGTTCAAACGATGTCGCAGAAACAACAGGCATGCAAGGGGGGATGGTTTTTGATAGTGAGTTTAATTTCATTGGAATATCAATAGAGAAAATTGAAACACATATAAAACCGAAAATAGGTATTGTTGATTCTTTGTTGGGAGGTTTTTCTGGTTTATTTGGTCTATCTCAGCAATCTTCAGCTGAAAGAGTGTTTTTCTATAATTTTATTTATCTGTTAGGGATAGATAGAGATTGGATAGAAGAAAGAAGGAGGCGTGTTTAAATATAAGGCGGCGTTGGTCGCCTTTTTTGAGGTTTTTTAATGGGGTTCGCATGAGGCGAGCCCTTTTTTTATGGGAGGAAGAAATGAAAAAATTAGTGTTGTGTTTAGGGGGGATTGTGAGCTTAGAAGCTCATGCTGCTGGAATAGAAGAGTCTATTGATCTGATTGAAAAAGGATTGAGTCATTTTTCTGAGCAACCTCGTACGTGCATTGCTGAATTTGACAATAAGGCTGATGTTATAAAAATGGAAAATGGCAAAAAAGTAATAGTTCAATTTGTAGGTGATAACATTATTATTGATCAAGGTAAAAAGTGTCGAAAACAAGATTATTTATATTCTATTATAACGCCTGAAAAAGAGGCACACGAAGATATGAAGACATTCTTTGTTGATTTTTGTCAAAAGCTGATAGATCGTGATCCAAAAGCAATATCGCAGGCGATAGGTGTAATTCTTGTCATCTATGGTTTGGTAAAGATTTTTTTATAAAAGTTTAACTATTTTTCATTCATAGGGTTGATCTCATAAGAATATATAATTAACCTAAAATTATATGTATCTTTATGAGGTTGATTATATGATGTTTTATTTTAAAAATTATCGAACTATTTTATTTGTTTTTTTATGTGTTGGATGTTTTTTGATGGCGCATATATTACAGGCTTCTGCTGCTGTTTCATCAGAAGAAAAAATAGACGCTGCAATGATACGACTCGGTCAATTACAGGAAAAATTTCAGAATGTAGGGGCGCTTTTTAAGGTTGAAACAGAATTTTCGGGGTTTGAGCCACGGCTGACATTCATGAGTAATGTTTGTTATTTAGAAGGACGCAGATGTGTCAGCGTCATGAATGCAGAATACGATGAATCACAGAAATATCGTGTTGGATTTAAACTTAATGATGGTAAGTTTTCTTACTATGATATCTTCACTGTAGATAAAAAAGAGGTAAATCAATTTCATGCTAGATCTTCAGGAGAGATGATTTCTACAAATGTTATGTTTTTTACGCTTACGACAGAAGCTGGCGATTTAACGGGTGCTAGCTTTTCTGTCGACGATCATGACGAAGATAATACACCGATCCCTTTAACTTGCGTAGGATTTGACATTAATATTTGTTCCCCTTTTACATTTGATGGAATGCGTAGAACTTTTTCAGTGCGGGCAATTAAAAGGCTTAATGATATAGAGCTTGAATATCTCCCTTTTAGTTCTGAATATATAGCTGGTGACGTAGGTTCAGGACAAATATTATCATATCAAGAGTCTTTGAGTAGAAAAGAATTTGGTGGTTTTATATTTAATGGCAGCGGACTGTTAATGGGGTGGTTCTATCAGCATATACGCCATGAGCCTTCGGTGTTGGTTGATAAAATATTAAGTTTATTAGGTGTTGGTAATCCACGATTAGTGCAATCTTTAATGCATGTGCAATTCAGGAGTATTGTGGAAGAGGGGAAAAAATAAAAACAAATTTTAAACAAGTTTTTTTAACGGGGGTTCGCATGGCGCGAGCCCTTTTTTTATGGAGGAATAAATGAAAAAATTCGTGTTGTGTTTAGGGGTGATTGTGAGCTTAGAAGCACAAGCATCAACTGTTGTTGATACATGGGAACAATGGAATCCATTGTCACGGTTGTGGGCTCAGGAACAGGTAAGGGCACCAGAAGAAGAAAAGGATGAAGAGACACCTGTGGAGGCGTCTTCAGAAGTGCCTGATCCTGAGTGCGGGTGCTTGGTATATAAAAAAGATAAAGGAAGAATAATAGAGGGGGGTATAAGATTATTAATACCAACGTATGCTGTTGAGTGTATGAAGCAATGGTTTGTAAAGCTAAGACAAGGAGATCTCGCAACAATTGTATTAACAGCATTGGGTTCTGCGGGAGTCACGCAACTTATCCGTATCTTGTGTGGGTAAGAGGATTGCGTCGCTTTACGTCAATATGATAAAATTAATTAAAATTTTATCATATTGGTTGTGAAAATGCCGATTTTCTTTCGTTTTAGCTGCGTGATTTTAGTATTTATTTTAACAAAGCAATCCTTAGGAATGACGTTTGAGGATCTTGATCTAACGGAACTTTCGCAGGTTCAGGCGGCTTATCAAAAACCGTTATATAATAATGTGGGAAGACTCGTGTTATGCGATGATAGTGACGGTTGTATATATCCAGTTGGGTCAGCTGTTTATATAAAAAATGCGATTTGTTTGGTGGAAGCTCATTGTATAAGAGACCATGAAAACGTTGATTTGGCTGTTGAGTTTGAACTTGAAATGGAAAATAAAGTGCCATACAGAGTTATAAAAAGTCGTATGCATAGTGATTATAAAAGAATGAATACAAAGAATGACATTGCTATTATTAAGCTTGATCGATGTGTGGAGGGGATAGAGGGGGTAGACCCATCTTATGATTATGAGGGAGGAATTGATTTTGTAGGTGATGTTGAAAATGGGATTAAAAGTGATCCCGAATTATTAACGTATGTTGGTTATGGTTTGTCATCAGTAATATTATTATCACGTACAGTTTGTCCTAAAACTTTTCGAAAAGTATGTTGCGCCTATGCAGCGCCAGAACAATTTTATGAAGGTGTTATTTTATCTAATCGTAATAGAATGCGTGACGTAACAAGGGTAGAGCATATTAAGAGAAACAAGCGATTATGGAGACCACGTAAAGCAATTGATTTAGAAGTAATGGTTACAATGGGTATGAGTGGCGGGGCTATGTTTGATGGTGCTGATCGTTTTGTTGGTTTGATATCGGGCGTGAGGGCTTCTAATAGCTATAAAAATTCATTAATTAATAGTGTTCGTTTTTTGAATATAGTGATTATTAATCTTCGTTTGTGCCTTCCTGTTCCTTTCATTCCCTACCCCTATTCTTATGAGCAGGGAGAAGTTATAAAGAGTACGTCTTTAAAATTTCATAAAGATTGGATTGAGCAGAATGTTAGTGAATTTATGATGGATGATGAACCGTTGCAAGAACGAACCGTTCAGGATCAGGAAGTGCCATCGATAAACAAGCTAGGCACCTTCAAAGAATGGGGCGAGAAAATCATGCGTGGTGATGTGTACGCCATTGTTGCAATGGTGTTTTCCGTTGGTGGTGTTATCAATTTATTTTATTTAGTGCGGGATATCTGTGCGGTGTTTAAGTAAATATGAATTTTAAACGGGGTTCGCATGGTGCGAGCCCTTTTTTTATGGAGGAAGAAATGAAAAAATTCGTGTTGTGTTTAGGGATGCTTGTGAATTTAGAAGCAGAGGCATCAACTGTTGCTGATACATGGGAACAATGGAATCCATTGTCACGGTTGTGGGCGCAAGAACAGGTAGGGGCGTTAGAAGAAGCAAAGGATGAAGAGGCGCCAGCGGAAGTGCTTGCAGGGTGCGTGTGTTATCAAAAAAAGGATAATAAAAAGGGAATATTTGAGTTTGATTTTAGAGTCTTAGTACCGACGTATGTTGTTGAATGTGTGAGCCAACGAGTTGAAGAGTTAAAACAGGGAAATTTTAAAACAATTGGATTAATAGTGTTGGGTTGTGTGGGAAGTGTTCAACTTATTCGTACACTTTTTGGGTAAAGTTTGCGTTTCTTCATATTGGCATGATAAAATTAATTAAAATTTTATCATAAATGGTGTGAGAGTGACTATTGTATTGCGTTTGAGTTGTGCCTTTTTAGTGTTTGTACTAATAAAGCAATGTTTAGGAACGACACTTGGGGATCTTGATTCAAGGGAACTTTCGCAGGTTCAGGCAGCCTATAAAAAGCCTATATATGATAATATTGGTAAATTAGTAAGACGTGGTAGTGATGGTCATATATACCCTTTAGGGTCAGTTGTATATATAAAAAATAGAATCTGCTTGACGGCAGCTCATTGTATGGTAAATCGTGAAAACATTGATTTATCTGTTGAATTTGAAAGTGAAGGGTCACTTAAAACATATAATATTATAAAAAGTCGTATTCATGGTAAGTATGTGATAACAAATCTAAATCATGACATTGCCATTCTTAAGCTTGATCGATGTGTGGAGGGGATAGAGGGAATAGACCCCTATTATGATTATGAGGCGAAGGTTGATTTTATAGATGATGTTGAAAGTGGGATTAATAACAATCCTGATATACTCACCTATGTTGGTTATGGTTCATCAACGATGGTATCGATGGAATTTATGGTGTATCCTAAGACATTTCGGAAGGTATGTCATGGTTATGCGATGCAATCTTGTAGAAATTTTATTGCATCTGGTTACAATAGAATGCGTAGCATAAAAACTGCTGCCGATATTGCTAACAAAACGCGGACGTGGATTTCACGTGACCCCATTTATTTAGAAGTGATACCCACAAAAGGGATGAGTGGCGGTGGTGCATTTGACGAGAATGATCATTTTATTGGTTTGATATCGGGCGAGAATGCCCTTAGTAATTATAAAAAATCACTCATTAATAGAGTTCGTTTTTTGAATACAGTGATTGTTAATTTTCGTTTATGCCTTCCTATTCCTCTGATTCCATATCCCTATTTTTCTGAGCAGGGAAATGGTATGAAGAGTGCATCTTTAGGGTATCATAAAGATTGGATTGAACAGAATATAAGTGAATTTATGAAAGATGATGAATTACTGGAAGATCTGACCATTCAAGATCTGACTGTTCAGGACGTGCCGTCGATAAAAAAACAAGTCACCCTAAAAGAATGGGGCGAGGAAATTATGCACGGTGATGTATACGCGATTCTTGCAATGGTGGCTTGTGTGGGTGGTGTTATCGATTCGTTGTATTTAGCGTGGGAGTTTTTTGTATGGTTACTTAAGTAAAAACGAATTTTAAATGGTGTTTTAACGGGGCTTGCATGGTGCGAGCCCTTTTTTTATGGAGAAGACGAATTTATGAAAACAAAAACATGTGATATTACAGTGAAGTCGTTGAATGACGATGGTGTGTTTGAAGGGTATGCGAGTATTTTTGATTTTGAAGATGCGCATGGTGATGTTGTATGTAAAGGGGCATTTCAGAAAAGTCTTAGTGAATGGCATCGAAAAGGGGTTTTACCTAAAATGTTATGGCAACATGCGCCTGATCACGTTATTGGTGTGTGGACAAAAATGATTGAAGACGATAAGGGGCTTTATGTGAAAGGGCGTTTATTGTTGGATGTTGAAAAGGCTCGAGAAGCCTATACGTTGTTGCGGGAAAAGGTCGTTGATGGGTTGTCTATTGGGTTTCGTGAGAGGCGTGCAACGCGTGGAAAATTTGGTCAAACGCATGTGAACTTCTTGCATGACGTGCACTTGATGGAAGTGTCTTTGGTGACGTTTGCCGCCAATGATCATGCGAAGATTTTAACGGTGAAGAGTCATTTTGGCGGGCATGTTCAGGATTTATGTGAATTTGTTCGTAGATTATAATTATTTATTAATGAAATATTTACGATTAACTATTGAAATATAGTAAATTAAAACTATCATTAATAATGTATTAATATATTATCGGAGGTGAATTGATGAATTCTTGTGTAAATATACAGCTTACAGTTCGTGGTTATAAGGTATTGACAACATGTATATCTGGAAAAATGATCGGTTTTTTTATGTTGGCATTTCTTATGGCGCCATCGGTTTATGCGATGGATTCACTTAAATCACTTGTTGAGATGACGGGACGTCTTTCTTCTTCCATGGCGCCTATTCCGCCGAAACGTTGTGTAGATCGTCATTATGAAGAAATTCGTCAAGATTTAAAGCGCCTTGATCGTGAAGATAATGTATTGAATGGTCGTTTTGCTAAAACAGGCGGGGTTGATCCCGCTGAATGGATTATTGCAGATTTAGCAAAATTGGATGAGGAGGATTTGTTGCTCAATCGTCCGATCTTTGTTCAAAATAAAGGAAATTATTCATTGTATTATCGCCAGGAATCTAAATTTCCATATCCAGAAAATTCGAGTGATCGTTAATTTTTAGAAATCATAGTTTTGTGTAGATCTTAAAAGAAAGCCTTAAAAGACGGCTATAAGATTGCGCAAAACCTGATAGGGGGGTGCCATATGGCGCCCCTTTTTTAATGCCCCTAATCAAGATGTTTTGGTTAGGGGATTTTTTTACCCTTAATCTTAAAGGAAATAGTATGACAATCGAATTTGAAAATGGTTTGAATGACATTAAAACAACGCTTGTTGATTATCATGATCGTCAGGAAAAGAAACTGAACCAATTATGGGCTGCCGTTGGACGTTCGGGTACTTATGTTGCTGATGCAAATGATATGGAAAATGACCGTGAATTGCGCAGTTTTTTACGGGAAGGTATCCGCACAAAGGCGCTGTCATCGCATGATGAATCAGGTGCCTATTTGGTATCACAGCCCGTTCAGGATCAAATTCAGCAACGACAAGTGTTGCATGGTGGGCTTCGTGGTCTGTCACGCCATACACGCATATCAACAGATGCACTTGAATTGCTAATTGATAAAAAATCAGCGGATGCTGGGTGGGTTGCTGAAACGGATGAACGAAATGAATCGGCAACGCCTGAATTATTGCGTCATAAAATAGGGGTTCATGAACTGTATGCTAAACCACGCATTAGTCAAAAATTATTAGACGATGCAGCCATTGATTTAGAAGGATGGCTTGTGGATAAGGTTGCTCAAAAAATGACACAGCTTGAAAATCAAAGCTTTGTTAAGGGGGATGGTATAGGTAAACCAAAAGGGTTTCTTAGCTATCCATTGGTTCATGTTGGTGCTGGGACATGGGGATCAATTGAGGCTGTTCATACGGGTCACAATGGTTCAATTATGGATATTGATGTGTTGTATGCGACACTTGAAGCTATGAAGCCTGAATTCTTAGATGGCGCTGTGTGGTATGTGGCGCGTTCTGCCGTGACACAAATTAGGCGCCTTAAAACCCGCGATGGCATGCCGATTTGGCAACCGTCGCTCCTTCTGCGCGAGCCTGATTTGTTGTTGGGTTATCCTGTTATTTTAAGCGATGATATGCCACCCGCCCGTGAAGGGGAAGTTAGTACATCAATAGTTTTAGCAAACTTTAAACGGGGTTATCAGATTGTCGATCGTCATGAAATGCGGTTATTGCGTGATCCATACAGCGCGAAGCCATTCGTTGAATTTTACGCAACAAAACGTGTTGGTGGTGATGTGATTGACTTTGATGCCTTTAAAGCGATTCGTTTTAGCGAGGTATAAGATGTTAACATTGTTGGAATCAAGTGAGATTGAACCCATCACATTAACGGAGGTTAAGGCGCATTTGCGCCTTGACACCGATGTAGAGGATGATTTGTTGCGGGGGCTTATAGCAGCCTCTACCAATATGGTGGAAGAATATCTTGGAAAAACATTGATCAAAAAGACTTGGCGTTTGGTTGTCAATTCGTTAAGTGATGAACAACAGCAGATTGAATTGCCGCGGTGTCCGTTAATTGAGGTGTTATCTGTGAATCGATTGCATCCTAATGGCACATCCTACCCTATTCGGCGCTATTCAATAGATCCTTATAATTTGCGACCTATACTGCTCTGTTATTCAACGCAGTCGGTGGAAGTTATTTATGAGGCTGGATTTGGTCTTGTGCCAAAGCATGTACCCGCAGCAATTCGAAAGCCTTAATTATGATGGTTGTACATTTTTATGAAAATCGAAGTGGCGTGATGGAAATACCAACGTTGGTAAAAACGTTATTGGCACCATTTAAGAATATGACGGTGCGGATATGAGTAATGACTTTCTTAAACGGTTAAGACATCGCGTAAAAATGGGTCGCACAAAGGAGGTTGAAGATGAGAATGGCGATATTCGGCGAACATTTTCTTTTATAAAGGAAGTATGGGCTGATATAAAACCAATGACGTTAACTTATTATTTACCATTGGGCGTTTCTAATGAAAGTAATCCAAGGCAAGCAAAGTGCTTTTTTAAGGTAAAGATTCGCGCAAATGTTTTTGCAAAGGGTCGACACGAAGAAATAAACACGTTAATCTGGAATAATAAAATTTTAAATAATTTTTATAATTTTAATCTGGACGCAGGTAATACATATGTAGAAGGGCTCTTTTATGATCAAGGGCGGGAGGATATAAATGATTGATTTCGGTGTTTTGGCGGCGTTCAGACAGCTTTTGATCGGCGATACACAACTACAAGAAGCAGGCGTTGACCAGCAAATACATATTAGCATTCCTAAAGAGGCTGATTATCCTTGTGTGTTGGTTGAGTTAGAGGAGATATGGACATCTGTTCGTTTAGGGGCAGAAACAGGTTTTGTGAAGCTTAAATTAAAGGCATCGACGTATAGTCAGAAACTATCGTCTCGTGAATCGCTCGGGATTGCTGACAAAATTCGAAGTGCTGTTGATGGGCAAACGCTTGATGTTGAAGGTGGTAAGCAAGGTATTGTGCGTTTGTCGAATAGTATTATTGATATGCCGTCACAAACGAAGCCGTTGTCTGTACAGCAGTACTTTGATGTGCTTGTTCGGTAAGGGATATTCTTATTTTTGATGATTGTATGCCAGGGTAAAACCTGGCTTTTTTTATGTAACGAAAGGAAAATGCATGAGCGAATTTCTAACACATGAACAGTTGGAGGAATTGCTTGAACAAGCACGTTATGAACGTGAACGATTGGGGCTTGATCGTTTGCCTCAGTGGTATAGCCATTCAACACTTAATTAACATATTGGAATTGATCTATGGAAACAGAATTAATAATAGAGGGGTGTGGGTTTCCGCCCTTATCCGCCCGCGGATGTCAACAAGAACTCAGCATTGTTGAACAAGGTACGTTCCGACGAACCGTTAATGGTGATTTGAATTATGTGGGTCCTAAATCTCATAAGTATAAATCAGTTATTCGATGTGAAGATAAAACAACTTTGGTTAATGAAGGGGTTGTAATGCGCGGCGCCACTGTGCGTGTGGGATGTTTGCAGCGTTTATGGCAGCAGGGTAGTTGCGGGTTTATGACGCTTGAGCGAGAAGCCGTTTCAGGATCAATTGCTGGGATTGATCGTCGGCAAAAATCAAGAATTGTACGGTTGATTGATGCGAAAACAGTCGAACTTTTCGATGATGATACGTTTATCAGTTATCGCCCATGGCTTGTTATGCGTGTTATTGCCTTAACCCTTAATACGGATGAGTGGGGTTTGAAGGCAGGATGGGTCTTAGAACTGGAAGAAATTTGACGATTGAAAGGTGTTAGATTTTTTTCTCGCGACGTGTTTCAATCATGCTTATTGCAAACGTGCTGCCAATAATTAGGATGGCACCAAACATCATATATATGGTTGGAATTTGATGGAAGAATAAAAATCCAAACATCGTCGAAATACCAATTTCTGTGTAGAAAATAGGCGACAAGGCTGACGCATCCGTTGATGAAAACGCACGGAAAATGCAGGCCTGAATAAGATTACCGCCAATGCCAAGCATGAACAGAAAGGGTAGTTCCCCTAATGTTGGCACTTGCCAAAAAGGAATCATAACGGGAAATGTAACAAGTGTTGTTACTAACCCAAAATAAAAAAGGAGCGTTAGTGAATGTTCGTCATTAATCATTTTTTTAGCAAGCATACTGATAATCGCAAAACACATAGCCGCTGTCATAGGGACAAATGCCTGCACCCGAAAGGTTTCTGCTCCTGGTTGCATGATAATGAGAATACCAATAAAACCAATACAGGTCGCAAGCCATCGCGATGAATCTACTTTTTCTTTAAGGAAGAAGTAGGCCATTGGTAAAAAGAATAAGGGTTGAGCAAACATAATGGTGGTGTTTTCAGACATGGACATGATGTTTACAGAATAACAACAAAGCCCCAATGCTGCAGCACCAACAATACCACGCCAAATATGCAGGTTGAGTTGTTTTGTTGCAATCAGCCTAAGACCGCCTTTTAAAAAGATAATAGGCAGAACTGAAATAAGACTAAAAAAGAACCGAAAAAAAGAAATTTCGGCGACATGAAGACGTTCACCTAGCATGCGCATAAGGACATCGTTTGTTGCGCTAACGACTGTAATCATTAATACCCAAAAAACACCTTGTTTATACCCCTTACTAAAGAACCATTTCAGTAATGAATGGGACTGTATGTATGTGCCTAATTGATCAAGAAAAGATGCTTTGGGTAATGCGTTTGGTGCATGGCGTGACATAGTTGACGACCTTATGTGTGGTGAATGCTTTTCAATTTAAACCGTATAACGTACGCCGTTAACAACGATTTAGAAATAAATAATTTTATCATCAACGTAAACGCAAATTGAACATTTGTCGAGTAAAAGAGGTATATTTTATGAAAATATTTTTTGCCTGGATAGAGCCAAATCAAGACTTTATACCAGAACTTCATTGCATTGAAACATTCCGTATTTTTAAATGTGTGATTTCACAACGTGAAACAGAGGCTGCGGTTGCCCGTATTCTAACGGATGCAACAGCTGATGATGTGACGCGTTTGGATAATCTAACACACTCACAGGCTCTTATTTCTTATCATGATGGTCAGCAGGCACATGTCCTTTTCCGTGGACATGTATCGCGTATTCCAAATTCTAAAGGTGATGGTTTTATGGAATGGGAATTAAATGCCGAACGATCTGATGCTATGCAGCAAATACGTTGTTTGGTTGATGATTTGAAACAAAGCCCGTTATTTGAAGCGGGTTTTTATAATTCAGTTGGTATTGCGGAAGTGCTTGAAAATCGATCAGATGTTATTCATTGGAATCGGGAAACAGGTCGTTTGGAATTATCGAATCTTTTTGTAGGACGTAAAACAAAAACGTTATCTGATGAAATTTTTCATGATTCAGTTGTTGTTCGAATGGGGCAGGCACCATTGAATGCGGTTCATGTCTCGGTAGAGGCTAATTGGACCCAGAATTATGAGGATGTTTTTAATTTGGCACCGTTAATTGCACGGCAATTTAAACATAAGATGATTAGCACATTAACGATTAAAAGTTTAATTCGTCAATGGCCACGGGTGGGCGATAAAATTGGACGCATTAAAACCCGCCGTAATAGTGGGTATGAAGTTGTTAAAAGTACGCTGACTCGTTTTGGAACTGTTAAAGGTTTTCCATCTGTAACGCCGCCTATTTATTTGGGTGAGCCTGGGCAAGAGCCGCGATTTAGACATTTTAATTATGGGTGGTTTAAGGGCAGTTTATGGATTAATTGGCACTATAAACAACCATGTCGTGAGGTTGTTAATTTTAGTGTATTAAATGTAAATGCGTGTGCAGGTGGTGGAGTAAGACAGCTCGCCTTTAAGCTTGGTCACGCGGATTCTTATTTAACAAGGCAATCGGCAACAACACTTCTTCGGACAGAACGTGGAACAAAGTTATTGGATTATGCCGCTTCTGTTGCAAAGGCGCATATGGCAGGGTCACAACGTCAATTGGAAATTGAATGCTGTGTGCCGTTTGATTGTTTTCGGGATGTGGATTTGGATACGACTGTTGTGGTAGAATATCCCGATATTCCTGGTAAACGAGTGGCAGGAAAAGTTGTTTCTTATCGGTTGGTGATCGCGCCTGATCAATGGTTTGTTTGGGTGAAAGTTGCAGCTGCTGTAACGACGGTTGCAGCTGTAAAGGTGTTAGATCGCTCTTATGATCGTGTGGTCTGTTCTGAATTTATAAGCGATGATTATGCAAAATCACTATCATCTGATTGGGCACTTTACCCTTCGGGCAGTGATCATGACGTACCTGATGATCCTGAAACATTCCGTATGCATGATTTGGTTGAATCGATTCGTATTGGCGGCGATAGCGCCACGCAAGTGGATGCCTTAATGGCAGCGCAATATCCCAATCATACCGATTACAAGGCTGTCTTACGTGATCATTTATGTTTTTTGAATGTTCAGTTTCGCTCATTGGAGCCAAAGCCTGTTATGACAGCAACGTGGGAACGTGGAACACCGATTATGTATTCTGAAATCTCATCCCGTTAATTAATTTACAAATCAAGGAAAACTTATGAAAACAATTACCTATCAACGGGATGGGGGCATTCTCGCGCCCGTTTTACCTTATGACTGCCCTATGTGGGAGCTGGGTAATACACATGATTCATTGGCAATTGTGGAGGCTGAAGAATTCACGTTTCCAGATCAGATTATCATTATTGGCACATTGAAGCCTTTTTGGGTTGAAAGTTCTGCAACAGGACATTTTCGTAATAATAGCGGGGATCAATTTTCACCTACCCCGTTTTATAATTCAATGTTTGCTTTGCGTCGGATTGAATGGCATGCCGAATGGATTGAAAAGGATAAGGGGGCGTGTGAAGCGATCAGCGAACCTTTTGTGTGGGGTGTTAATTTTGGTGTTCAAGATCAGCCTATTGTTTCTGATTATGCATTACCCACACATGAACGATCAGGTATTTGGCAACAAACAGGTTCATCGTTAGAGCCCATTTGGTCATGGGGTGGTTACTATCAACCAGGTTGTGCATTGGATGCGATAAAGCCTATGTATGTTCGTTTATGTCCTGATGGGTCGCAAACATGTCTTCAGTGGATCTCGGTGATTAATCCTTTGTATCACGTCCTTTGCGGGGTGGCAGGGGATTTTGAAAAAGAAGGCGGTTCTACGTTGTCATCAATGACGTTGATGAATCATTTTCAATTTGGCTCTATCCATTATTTTCCACCAAATTTAAACGATTCGATTGGCTATCAATCGACACGTGTATTGGATTATGACCCGACGCATGCACGGGTAAAACTTTTATTTTTACGGAGGCATCATGGCACTTATTCTGCGAACCACTAAGGGCGAACCTTTAAGTATTGCGGAGATGGATCAAAATCTGATGGAGCTAGATAACCGTCTTAAGACGTTGGAAGATTTGGCGCAGGTCGACAATCCACTTCAAATCGAAACGCAACACAATACTTTGATTTTTAGAAATGGTATGGGGGATGAAATTGGACGCGCCTTATTGCCCCGATGGGTGCCGCGACCACGGGGGGATTGGCGGATAGGTGAGACCTATGTGTTTGGTGATTGGGTTCGTTATGACAGTCGATTGTATTTCTGTCTAACAGCACACGTGGCAGACGTATTTGAAGTGACACAATGGGAATTGTTATTGGGGTAATGAGATGGAAAGGAAACGTTATGGTATTGGATCGGTCAAGCTTAACGGCGGTATTGAGTGATATGGATGATGTTGAAATTCTGGCGCGCACACTTTATGGCGAAGCGCGTGGAGAAGTTAAAACGTGCGGTCAGCAAGCGTTGATTGCCGTCGGTAATGTTATTATGAATCGGGTGCATCAGGGGATTTGGTATGGACGTACCATTCGGGGTGTGTGTTTATACCCCTATCAATTTTCGTGCTGGAATGAGGGTGATATGAATTTAGGAACACTATTAAGAGTAACGGCGGATAAGCCTGTTTTTCAGGAATGCTTAGAAGTGGCGTATGCGGTGGCGCATATGATGGTATCTGATGTGACGATGGGGTCTGATCATTATTTTTCGACCGATATGAGGAACATCCCACGGTGGGCACAGTATGCGGATGAGAAAGTACACATTGGTAAACATCGTTTTTATAAAATGAAAAGCAAGTAGGAGAGATGAAGCAGATCTGCGGGTCAAGCTTGCGGAAAACAGTGAGAGAACTTGTGTGTAAAATTCCCTCATGTTTTTCGTGATTTTGTGTTGAATTTATATAAACACCTCTTCTATGTTTTCCGCGGGCTTGACCCGCAGATCTAAATCAGCACATAATAATTTTATGTTATATTTTATTTACATTATGACAAATAAACCAAAAGGAACGCTTTACGTAGGCGTAACTAATAATCTTTTTCGACGTGTTTATGAGCATAAGCAGGAATTATGCGAAGGATTCACAAAAAAATATAACATTAAGCATCTTGTGTATTATGAAAGTTATGCTTCTATTTATACGGCACGACAAAGAGAAAGAAATATAAAACATTGGTCAAGAGAATGGAAAATTGAGTTGATTGAAAAGATGAATCCCGAATGGATGGACTTATATGATCGTTTATAAACAGCTAAAGACAAGATCCGCGGGTCAAGCCCGCGGAAAACAAAGCAAGAAGAGGATTATACCGATGAAATCTCTCTTTCTTCTATTGATTTTACAGATATCTTTTATGCCCTTTTCTTTTTGTAGTGACTGTGATCCTGAATCTGGAGGATTAGAAGGACATTCTTCAATGCAGCATATTTTACGTAATAGTGCTGATACTGTAATGGTTGAGTTGGCATATTCTGACCAACGTTTTAAAAATGTTGGGGCATTGTATGAAGTTTATCAATTTTCGTGTTGTTCGCCAAAGCGTTATTTAGTAGGTTCTGTCGTGTATTTAGGTGGTCGCACATGTTTGATGTCTGTGAATTGTTTTAAATCAAGATCAATGGAATTTTTTTTTAAGTTTGGGTTTAATGGATCATTTAAGATAATAGATGGTGTTCGTATAAATTTAGGTACGCACAATCGTATTGACGTGGATGCACTGAGATTGCCTTTCTTTTCTGGATTCCAAGTATCATTTGAAGTAGAAGACGGTCAACATACATTTTTTGATGTAAAAGAATGGCTCGTACATCCAGATTATTCAAAAGATAAAATGGTTGATATTGGTATGCTATGTTTGTCTAAGCCCGTTCAAGGTTTGGAGGGGCTAAAACCACATTATAATTTTGGGAAATATCCATTTTCATCAGGTAATCAGTTGAAGAAATTGCTTTATGTAGGATATGGACATGGCGGAAATAATGAGGATTTTTTTGTAACACATGACAAAAAACGTCGGGCATGTGAATCACGGCTTTTTTACACATCTAATCTATTACATTCAATTTTCTCTGCCCCTTATAAAATGACAGTTGTGGAAGAGGGTGCACTCGATATTGATGACAAGAAAGAATCGTGTATCGTTCAAAGACGTGAAGCATTTTTAAATGAATTTTTTATTAGAGAGGGTATGGGGGGAGGCATAACATTCTGTGACGACCAGTTTGTTGGTCTTATTAGTCCAAAGATTATGAGGGTCAAACACTCAACGTATAATGGGACATGCTTTGAAAGTGGGTACAGTCTGGTGAATTATTTGATTTTTGCAACGACATATTCAACGTATTGTCCATATTATATTCGTCCAAATTTTGCTTATGAAGGAATGATTGCTGTCAGTGTTCATCTGGGGGAATATCGAGATTGGATTGAAGGCAATCGCAAACGATTTGATGTATTTCATGATGATGCAAATGATGATTTTGATAATGATGAACTGTCAGGGTCATGTTGCGCATTCGTAAATCAATGGCTTTTTGGTTATTATGAGAAAGTAAAAATTCATTAATTGCATAAAAAGTTGCCTTATCAGACACTTATAGCGAGTGTTTTGCATGAATATGCAGCAGGTCATTTTCAAGAGAAGTGAAGATTGCGTATAACATATTTTTCTCTCATTCCCCAGGTCACGTGCCTGGGTTTTTTTGTCTATTTTATTAAAAGGAGTTTTCAATGGCATTTCCACTTTTTGCAACCGCTATGGGGTTGGCTGAATTTGCGCCGTCTATTGTGCGATGGTTATCAGGTGATGATGTTGAACACGTGGCAGCAGATGTAATCACGCGCGCAAAACGGGTAACGGGGTTGGACGATGTGCCGTCTGTAATGCATGCCCTTCGATCTGATCCGACAGTGCTTATTGCCTTTCAAAAAGATATGCTGGCGTTGGAGACTGAGCGCGAACTTGGGTATTTAAAAGATCGTCAAAGCGCCCGTGAACGAGATGTGTCATTTATTGAGGCTGGGCGTCGCAATTATCGCGCCGATGTTATGGTGATTGCGGCAGCAATGGGCATGATTATGTGTTTGGCTTCACTGGCGTATTTTTCGGATCATTTGCCAGGTGAGGCTGTTGGTATTATTTCAACCATTGCAGGTATTTTTGGTGCATGCTTAAAGGATGCGTATGCTTTTGAATTTGGGTCATCCCGTGGGAGTAAAGAGAAGGATTCAACCGTAGCGGCAATGTGGTCGCAATTTCATCAATAAGGCGATTGTGGCGTATTTAGTAAACATTGTCTTAAAAGGGGTGCATAGCATCCATGTGATAATGTTGTTCCTATTTCTTCATGTTTAGAGATAATATTGTGTGTAAAATATTCCTTTGCTGAATGAATGCGACCACTTAGTGTGTCGTGTGCAATTTCTTCAATATGATTACGTAGATCTTCTGCAAATGGTAACGTTATGTCTTCTTGCATTGATAATATAATTCCTAAAAAACGACAAAATATTAAATACCTAACAGAGGAATATTTTGGTATATATACCCAACACCGATGATTTTTAGCAGAAGATAATTTTATCATCCCTCGTCATCACGAAAAAGCCGAAGGCTTTTGTGGTGATCCAGTGGCTGTTATTACGGAAATGCCTGTTCCGTCGAAAATGTTTGTTTTTCTGGATAGCCACACCTGCTTTTCAGGTTCGCTATGACGGCAGAATTGTTAAAAATCATCGGTGGTGAGTATAATACTATTTTTTTATATAGTAAATCATATTTATTTTACATTAATAATTTGTTAACCATTTTTATTTATAATAAGAATTGGCGATAAAGCCAATCATAACGGAGGGATTATTAATGATTCATTATGTAAATAAAGCGCTTGTGTGTGCTGTATTCGTTTGTGTTGGTTATAATTCTGTTTATGCTATGGAAAAAGATCACAATGAAAAATTGCCTAGTCGCTCAGTAAGTCATGTTGCTGCAGCAAAAAGTGCGGTTGATGCAGTTGTTGATACGAGTCATATTGCCGGTGCGCAGGTGGAGACCATTGCTCAAACATTAAATATTCTTGGTGTTGTCACCGATAATTCACATTTAAGTCAGGCGGGTTTGGTTCTTGATGAAACAGGTGATGTATTAACCGCAAAATCACTGGGTGCTGTGTTAGATGAAACCGTGGATTTAATTCAGAAAGTTGATCCAAAGCATGCTGAAGATGTGGCAAAAATTGGTACAGGCGTCGTTGCAGGGGTAAAAGCCGTTGATGATATTACGGATGGTTTTAAAAGTTTATTCGGTGGAAAAAAGAAGAAAAAGAAATAGATTTTTTTCTTACAAACAGCCGTATATACTCAGCACCGATGATTTTCAGCAGAAGATAATTTTATCATCCTCGCCATCACGAAAAAGCTGAAGGCTTTTGTGGTGATCCAGTGGCTGTTACGTCAGAAATGCCTATTACGTCGAAAATGCTTGTTTTTCTGAATGGCCACGCAACTTCGTTGCTCGCCATGACGGCAGAATTGCTAAAAATCATCGGTGTTAAAAGTATATCAATATCTAAATGGTCTTCGAACACAAACAAAGGCATAGAAACTAAATTCTATGCCTTAATTTTATTACCCCATTTTCAGGGCAATACTTTCATGCGTTTAAGCAGATGGTGCGGAACGAACCACACACACAACATCACCTACTTTATAAGCAACTTTTGCTGTATATGATTTGTCTTTATATGTGTAGGACAGATTGCCATCTTCATCTGTAAAATATTCATTAGCAATTTTCAAACCATCAGCATCTGATGCTGGAATTTCACCATTTAAGGATGCATCTGCTGAGTGTGTACGAACAAGCTTGCTATCTTTCTTTTCAATACAAATAACAGCCTCAGCTGATTTAACATCAACAGCTGCTTTTACAGCTGCATCGACAACATCATGACCTGATTTATCTTTTACAGCTGTTTGCACATCTTCTAAAAGACCAGCATGTACGGTTGCTGACAATGATAAGGCTAGTGCTGAAAGTGCGAGTAATTTTTTCATCGAAATATTCCTTCAATAAATGTTAACATATAAAATATTAACGTGTTAAATCATGTACACTTAAACTTATAAATCAAAATGATTAATAATTCGTTAACGTGAACAATAAAAATATACCCCCATCAAAAGAGTTGTCGACCGCGCATTAAATAGGTATGTTAGTGTCAAAATTGCAGTGTTATCGTACAATGATTCAGCAACAATCTTACCTTATCTTGGGACTCGCCCGATCAGGCAAAGCAACAGCCGCATTTTTTGATGCGCATCATTACCCATACGTTTTATATGACGATTCCCAAATGGACTATAATGGGAAAACCGTCATCAATCATCCTGATAACATTCCGTGGGATACTATTAAATCAGTTATTCAAAGCCCTGGCATTAGTTTTAACTATCCCGCCCCGCACCCTGTCACCGCACGTGCACGCGAAAAAAATATCCCCATTGAAACAGACATTGATCTTTTCAATCAACATCGCGACCCAAACGCGCAATGCATCGGAATTACAGGAACAAATGGTAAATCAACAACAACAGCGCTTGTCACACATATATTAACCCATGCACGAAAACACGCAGCGATGGGTGGCAATATTGGCGTTGCGGCCTTATCGCTTCTCATGCCAAATCAACAAAAAAATCACGGGAAACCATATAATACATATGTATTAGAATTATCATCCTTTCAGCTGGAGGCAACACATCACATTAATCTAGACGTTGCTGCCATTATTAATATCACCGAAGATCACCTTGATCGCCATGGTACAATGGATGAATATCATGCCGCAAAACACCGTATTTTCACCAACGCCAAACATAGGATAACGGGCGATGCGTGCCCAAAAATCGTAACTGATCCACACCTATTTGACCGTCTTCCAGGTCAGCATAATCTGGAAAATATCAATATTGCGATTGCTATTTGCAGCGCGCTTGATATCCCCATGGATCTTATTATGAAAGGGATTGCGTCTTTTCCAGGACTCCCTCATCGCATGGAAATTGTCTACAACAAAGATAATTTATTGATCGTCAATGATAGTAAAGCCACAAATGCCGATGCCACAGAAAAGGCACTGGCATGCTATAAAGATGACATGGTCTTTTGGATTGCAGGTGGAAAACCTAAAACAGATGGTATTACCCCTTTAAAACCGTATTTTCCTTTTATTGCCAGAGCCTATTTTATAGGCGAAGCAAAAGATATTTTTTTAGCAACCGCCAAAGATAACGTTACATGCCATATTTCTGGCACGCTCGACGGCGCCCTTACAAAAGCAATCGTTGATGCCCAAAAAAGCCAATTAGATCGTCCAGACAAACGGCACGTCATTTTATTTTCCCCTGCCTGCGCGAGCTTTGATCAATTCCGTGATTTCGAACATCGGGGGGATGTATTTCGAAAATTGGTGATTCAACAGTAAGGCATTTTGGTTTCGATTCGTGAAAAAGGGCTATATTAAAATGCACGCGCAATACGTCCATCAGGAAAGCGTGTTATGATTCCATCCATCTCGAGCTGAGCCAACGTCGAAAATAATGATGACATTGTCACTGTTGGATGATGCAAAAGAATGTCTTCCACAGACATTGGGTCAAGACCAAGTGTTACCAACCAATTGGGAAGCGAATCATCTATCATATCTGATTGAAGCGCTTTCACATCAGATTCAGGCACAGCAACTTTTTGATCAGGTATATTAATCTTCTTTGGTCGATTAACGTCCCTTGATAACGTGCGCAAAACAGGCACACCATTTGTATAATGCGCCAGAATATCATCTGCGTTTTCAACAAGAATCGCCCCCTGTTTAATGAGGTTATTCCCTCCACGACTTCTAGGGTCAAGGGGAGATCCTGGCACAACAAAAACATCCCGTCCCATTTCAGTTGTGTGCTGAACCGTAATCAACGTCCCAGATTGATACGCCGCCTCTATCACAACAATTCCTTGACAAAGCGCGGCAATAATACGGTTGCGCCGCGGAAAAAGTGGGGCAGCAGGCGCCGTTCCAAACGGCATTTCTGACAGAATACAACCATCCCTACTGATTTGTTCATAAAGCTTACGATGTTCAGGTGGGTAAATTTGATCAATCCCACCCGCAAGAACAGCAATCGTTCCCGTAGAAAGCGCCCCTTCGTGCGCCGCACCATCAATGCCGCGCGCCAAACCAGAGACAATCACAAAGCCTTCTTTCCCCAATTTTTGCGCAAGATCAAAAGCAATTTTCTTGCCACCAGGCGATGCATTTCGTGCCCCCACAATTGCAATACATGGTTTATGGAGGCATTCAATCATCCCCACATAACTAAAAATAGGGGGCGCATCTACAAGATCATAAAGGGACTGGGGATAAACATCCTCAAACCCTGCACATAAATTAAAATTTAAACGTTCATGTTGATCAAGTTCATTTTCCACATCAACGACTTCAATACCACTAAACGAAGCATCTTGTTCATGCAATTTCCAAAATGTTTTAGGGCCAATACCTTGTTTTCGAATAAGTGACAGCCATTTTTTCTTATTATTTTTACTAAAATTTAACATATTCGCATCCTTCATATTGATTCGTCGATAAAACTCCGCTACGCTTATATTAGTAGAAATTTATTAAAATTCTATAATTGTCATGAAAAAACTTATTATTATGCGCCACGCTCAAGCCCAGCTTGAACAATATGGAAAAAGTGATCGTGAACGAACGATTACAATGGCTGGCATGCATGAAATTGATGCCCTTCGCCAACGTATTCACGGCAAATTAGAAGGCGTTTCCCTGGTTATATGTTCCAATGCACGCCGCACACGACAAACGTTGGAGGGTATTCGCCCCTTCTTGCCCAACAGCGCCAACATTCAATTTGATGATTCACTGTATCACGCCAGCGCCGACAGTCTGTGGCATAAAATCCAAACAACAACATCTTCTCATAACAGCATCATGCTGATTGGCCATAATCCTGCCGTCACCCAACTAACAACAGCGATTGATGCTCGCATTGGTGCTGTTTTTCCCACATGTGGCATTGCTATTTTTGAATCGGACGTTGAAAAATGGCATGAGATTTCACAACACAATTTACGCTTAACAACTTTTATTCACGTTTGAATTCCCCAATTTATTGCGTATAAAACTTATTTTGGTGATGAAGAAAGCATGTCCGCCATTCATCACTAAAATGTTATTTATTATTCTGGTGATAAAAATTAAGAATCGTTTGCATATCACCAAAATGATAAAGGGACACACATTATGTCAACAATTCGTCTTATAACTCTCATATTAACCAAAAATTAACCATTATTTTATACACTATAACTATATTAACAATGTATGGTTTTAAAAATGACATCATTATGGGCTAAATTGATATCAGTATCTGTTATTTTGTGGATATGTTTAAGTGCAATTTTGACACCAGCACACAGTCATGATGCGGCAGGGCAAAACCTTAATGCCCTAAAAACCCTAACAGATGGGCAAATTATCCCATTTGAGAGCGTCCCTGATCGTAATAATGCGTATACGTTTTTTAGAAAACTCATAGAAATCGGACAGGGGGTCTTTATCCCTAAAGCACGCGTTTATAGAGATGATTCCATTACCTTTTACACGAACTACATTTATTCCTGTCAATTTGCACGCTAATGGCACCAGCGATTTGCGGTAATTGCACCACCTTATTTTCAACTAAAATCCTTCTTAATGTAGCATAATTTTTTGTTCTTTTTAACCCCTGTTATTTCTCC
>CANKZX010000025.1 GCA_947488275.1 Alphaproteobacteria bacterium
ATTGGTAATTTCACCATCACCGCGTAAATCCCTGTCATTACTACCAATAGATGATCGCGCATTACTACCACCTTCTTCATCCGAAGATAAAGGTGCCGTATCAACAGAAGTAGATCTATCACGTACATAGCTGCCTGGGTTTTTAACAACATCAAAGGATACCACATCAGAATGAATTCTTTCTTCCACCTGAGAAGAATGCGCTACCTCCAACAAATCAACCATCCCAGTAATCAAGAAAATTACAAAAAGTATATAAAAGGAAACCAGTTTCATAACACAAACCTTTGTTATCAATTTCATAATAAAATAACACCTCATAATCATCAAAACAAGGCAATTATACTTAAAATAAACGAGCATCATTAAAATAATCAGAAATATACTTTTCCACATATCGTTCTCAACAAAAACACTATTTTTTTCATAAAAAATTTAAAAAAACGGTTTTGTTAATAATTCTTTATTCTTTTTATGGTGACATATAGGTATGAAGATATTACTTTTAATACCATGACCAAAGAAGGCATGAATGATTAAAATTCACTTTTTAGGTGTTCGAGGGAGCACCCCCTGTTGTGACAGTCGCTATAGTCAATATGGCGGGCACACGAGTTGCGTCCTCGTTGAGGCCAATAATCAAATTTATATTTTTGATGCTGGGTCAGGCATTATTAATGCATCAGCGATCGGGCTTAATCACCCTGAGAAATTAACAAATCTATTTTTCTCACACGTGCATCTTGATCATATGATGGGACTACCCTTTTATTTTCCCTTTTGGAAGCCCGACCATCACATTAATATTCATGCAGGCAGCCTTGCCCGTTACGGTGGAATTGAGGCTTTCCTCAAACGTATTTTGTGCGAACCACTTTTCCCTGTTCCCTTCACAGCCTTTCCTGCTCAAATTGTATGCAGTGATTTTGTGGCAGGTCATAAACATATTTTTGGTCCTGTAACGATTTCCACATTTGAACTTAATCATCCAAATGGCGCCGTTGCTTACCGCCTTAATTTTAATGATAAATCGGTCTGTTATGTAACCGATCATGAACATGGTGACAATTCGAATCGCGAAGGGTTAGTTGAGTTTATTCGCGGCACAGACGTATTCATTTATGATTCTAGCTATGATGATAATAATTATGCAAATTACAAAGGATGGGGACATTCAACCTGGCAGGAAGCTTTGCGCCTAGGCAATGATGCACAGGTTGTTAAGACAGCCATTTTCCATCATGACCCCCATAATACAGATGAGAAAATGGTCGACATCGAAGCCGCTGTTCTTGCCTTTAGCGAAAAAGGATTCGTCACACGTCAAGGTATGGTGCTAACTATTTAACAGACATTTGCTTGCCGCACATAATTCATTTATAGTTTGCAACATAAAGCAATTAACAAACGATAGATTATGCGTGCCGTTAACAAAGTTCTAATGATCATTTTTTTGTATATCACATCCCATTATGTACAAGTACATTCTGCCACAATCTCTGACATCATCAACCCCGACGGCACGATTACGGATCTAATGGTTGATATCTTAGGGCAGGCAGGTATACGTATTAATGACGTTGCAGAAAAGGAAGATTGGATGCCTGAACGGGCACGCATCTCCTCCAAACACTGTGAAGATGTCATGCAAATCATTCAAGGGAAAAATCCTAACTATCCAAACGTGACCTGGTTTATTGCAGCAAACAAAGAACGATGGGAAGCCGACATAACATCTCCTGTACCTGAAAAAAATATTCATGCCATTTTAGAGATCACCTTAAAAGCCTCTGATGATACAATAAAACGCCTCAACATGGGGACAGCTACTTATCCAAAACGCACCCACTATGATGGGATTTTATTGCTGGGATCAACTTTAGGGGATTTTAAAAGCAGAGTGCACTTTTTAAAAAGACTCATTGATGCAAAAAAAATTATCGCTACACCCGCATCAACAAAAATCTATATATTAACAGGAAAACGTGTTTTCAACAACACCGAACAAAAAACACTGCGTGAAAAAGGGGAGATATCACTTCTAAAAATAAACAATGAAAAAGAAGGACTTTCATGGGTTTTTGAACAGGAAAAAGGGGATACATTAACCAAATTCACCCCAATTCTTATTAGCGATGACATCCCAACCACGAAACGTGCAACCACTGAAAGCACCGTTCGTTTATTCATCGATCAACAAAAATGCGCAGCTGGTAAAAACTACCTTTTTGTATCATCCCACGTCTTTACACTCTATCAATATCTTATTATTAAACGTGTTGCTGCTGAATCTAATTTTCAAGGAACCATTGATATGTGCGGCACATCAATTGATACATCTGAAAGAGGGCACTACCCCCTTCACCAAAAATTCAATATGATCCTGGATAATTTCGCACGTATTTTCTATGAAATTTGCGCTTATAAAAAATTGACAGGGATTTATCCACGGTCATAATGAATTTACTGTCTTAAGTAATTATGCAAAAATAACTTACATGATTCATAACCGCTGTCATCACGAGCTGCCAATGGCAGCATGGTGATCCAAGGCTTCTTTTCTGGATGGCCACACCCTTCGGGTTCGCCATGACGGTAAGAAAAAAGGGTAATCGTATCATTTATTTTTGCATAGCTCCTTAGTGTATTAATCAAAATTACTCACTATGAATTTTCACCAAATTGGAACATTGACATTATCTTTAAAAAAGGGCATTTTTTGATATAAATAATAAATATGAATAAAACATAATGTCATCACCCCAAACACCAATGATGCAACAATATTGGGATGTTAAAAAACGTCATCCAACAGAACTCCTTTTTTATCGCATGGGTGATTTCTATGAAATGTTCCATGATGATGCCGTTATAGCTGCCCGTGACCTTGATATTGCCCTTACCAAACGCGGCAAAACCGATGGAGACGACATTCCCATGTGCGGTGTCCCCTTTCACAGCTACGAAGGTTATCTCGCTAAACTTATTCAAAAAGGACATCGTGTCGCTATTTGCGAACAACTTGAATCACCAGAGGACGCCAAAAAACGCGGTGCAAAAGGTCCCTTACTGCGTGATGTGGTGCGCATTATAACACCTGGAACAATTACGGAAGAAAACCTCCTCCCGACCCGTCATAATAATTACCTTATTACCTTATCAACATTCAAAAAGAACGCACATATCGGCATTTCAATCATTGATATTACAACAGGGGAATTCACCCTTGAACAATGCGCCCCACACGAATTAACCACAACACTTGCACGCCTAGAACCATCAGAAATCCTTTGCCCTGATCATTACCTTAACAATGATGATAGTGCATCTGCCTACAGCCTTATCGCACAGGCGCTTAATCCATGGCACCGCAAATGCACCCCCCTTCCTCCCGTCCGATTTAATGCAAACAATAGTATTGAACGTCTCCTCACCTTTTTTTCAGTAACGACGTTAGACGTTTTTGGTAATATCCCCGAAGAATGCTTAATTGCTGCAGGTGTTACGGTCGACTATCTTTACCTCACGCAAAAAGAAACGTTACCACGCCTATCTTACCCACGGCATGCGCAAAAGTCAGATACACTTATTATTGATGCGGCAACACGCAAAAGCCTCGAGCTCATGTACACACAAAAGGGAGATTTCAAAGGCTCCCTCCTCCATGCGGTTGATCGCACCCTCACACCGATGGGTGCACGTTTGCTTGGCAAACATCTATCAGCACCGCTTATTCACAGCGATGTAATTAACGAACGTCTCGATAACGTCACTTTATTTTATGAGAATACAACTCTGCGACAAACGATTCGCGAGCAATTAATCAAATGCCCTGACGCTGAACGTGCGCTCGGTCGATTATTAATGGCACGTGGCGGACCGAGAGACGCAGGACTTATCAGGCAAATGTTGCACCAGGCCACACACATCGCGCGATTGCTCATTGAAACAAATGAATCAATATCCACCAAATTCATCAATGAATGGCATAATGCCTTAAATGCCAATACAGACCTTTTAAACACTCTAGAAGTTGCCTTTAAGGACGAACATCTTCCTATGCTTAGCCGCGATGGTAATTTTATCGCCGATGGGTATTCAGCTGATCTTGACCGTGTGCGCTACATACATAAAGAAGGACGCGCACTGATTGACGCGCTTCAGCAACGCTATAGTGTGGAGACAGGTATAACCACCTTAAAAATCCGTCATAATCATGTTTTGGGTTATCATATTGAGGTTAGCCCCAGCCACAACAGCAAAGTACCTGGACATTTTATTCACAGGCAAACACTATCAACAAGTTACCGTTATACAACTATTGAACTGGCGGATCTCGAACAGGAACTTAATCAAGCCGCAACAACAGCATTATCACTGGAGCTGTCATTATATGACCACCTTATTGCAACTATTTGCACCCAAGAAGCCCCCCTTAAAAAGGCTTTACAGGCTCTTGCAACGATTGATGTTTCGTCAGCCGCTGCTGATCTTGCGGCAAACGAACACTATACCCGACCAACACTGGATGACACACAACAACTCATCATTGAAAATGGTCGTCACCCTGTTGTTGAACAAGCCCTACGGCAAAGTGGTACAAAAACACCCTTCACACCCAATCATTGCACCATAAACGAAAACAAAACATTTTGGCTCATGACAGGGCCTAACATGGGCGGTAAAAGCACTTATTTACGTCAAAATGCCCTGATTGTTATTATAGCACAAATGGGCATGTATGTCCCCGCAACAAAGGCGCACATTGGATGTGTTGATCGATTATTTAGCCGCGTTGGGGCATCAGATGACCTCGCCGCTGGACGATCCACCTTCATGGTTGAAATGGTCGAAACAGCAACAATTTTACATCAGGCAACGGAACGGTCTTTTGTTATCCTCGATGAAATTGGTCGGGGAACGGCAACATATGATGGTCTTGCCATTGCTTGGGCCGTATCAGAACATTTATTAAACATAACACAGTGCCGCGCGCTATTTGCAACACACTATCATGAACTCACTCACCTTAAAACAGAGGCACCCAAAATGGGTTGCCTTACCGTAAAAGTAGAGGAATGGCAAAACGAAATTATCTTTTTGCATAAAGTCATTGATGGCATCGCCGACCGATCATACGGTGTTCATGTAGCAGCCCTTGCAGGCTTACCAAAAACGGTCATTAAACGGGCGGAAGCGATGCTAAAGCGCCTTGAAAATAACAATGATACTCCATTAAAGAAGAAACAGTTAGCACTTGTTTTTAACGAACCACATACAGCAGCTATACCTGAAGTACATCAACCAGATCCAATCATTATTGAGAAAATTCAACCCTCCGTTGTTGAGGCACGTTTAAATGAAATTGATTTGAACACGCTATCGCCCAAAGATGCACTGGATTTGCTCTATGATTTAAAAGACAAATTGATCAAGAAAATAGCGGCTTAAATGATAAGTATGCACATTACCTACTGATCATTTTTAGCAGAAAGTGATCATTTATCATCCATCGTCATCACGCGTTTGCATAGCAAATATGATGATCCAGTGGTTATTTTTCTGGATAGTCAACACTTGCTTCGCAGATCCGCCATGACATGGGTATATTTAATAAATTCTTATCGTATTAAATCCCGCATAATCCATATGTGCAATACCTACTTTCATATCATGATGAGGGAGCGCCCCCCACTTTCCAATCACATCAACTGCACATAATGTGGCTATCTTTCCAGCATCTGAAATAGACAAATTATAAAATAATGACCACGTTAAACCAGCAAGATATTGATCGCCTGCACCGACTGTATCAATAACACTCCCAACCACAGGGCTCTCAATTTTATAAAGCGCTTTCTCGTCACATGTTTCCGAATTAGATTCTCTGCCCGCAACAAATGAACCATTTTCACCACATGTTACCGCAGCAATTTTATTCATATCAAGCAAATGTTGAGCTGCACATAATCCTGAACACGCACCTGTTAACGCCCGTGCTTCAGCTTCGTTCCCAATAACAATATTTGCATATTGACTAATAAACTCTAAGATTCTATCTTTATACCTTACAGCAAGAAATTCAGCCGACAAACTTAAAATAACATAATTTCCATTTCTCTTCGTTTCTTCAGCTAAACGTACCATTGTATTATAAGTAATTTCTGGCTCAAATAAAAATGTCTCAAAAATTACATATTTTGACTTTGCAGCTATATGAATATAATCTTCAACGTAACTAATTTCTTTTGACACACCCAGATTTGTAATCATCGTTCGTTTACCGTCGGGTGTAATTAAAACAATACATTGTCCTGTACCAAGCAACGGATTAACTGATGGCACGGACAGAAATGTCAGCTTATTATCATCATAAGAAGTGAGCAATTGTTTACCAATTCTATCATCTGCCACAACACCCATAACAACAACATTTAACCCTAATCGCCTCACGCCTCCAGCTGTATTTATACCAGATCCACCACTTCCCTCACTAACAATTTGACATCCTCTCGCCTTCAACAGCCGATCATAATCATCCATTTCAGAAGCAGAAACCCATTTCGTCTCATCTTTTACAAGACCCCATTCATTAAGCATCTCATCAGACACCCTATACTCAATATCGTATAATGCATTACCAATAACACAACAATCAAATTCAGAAGGCAAGCCATCTCTAAATTTATCCATCGCATATGTTTCTATTAATGACAGAATACAAACAACAATAACAATTATAATTTTTTCCATAAAATATTCATCAAATTTGTTTTACATAAGATGTTATAACGTGACCTATATATACTGTCCAGCGAAATAAGAACATTTTTCGCACATATTTTAAGCAATAAAAAAAATGATTCGTAAGGATATTTTCGATTGCGCACGAAAACAAAAAAAGTAATAATTATTTTATGTTAAATTTTAATATTATTTTATTTATGTTGAAAAAAAATATTACTTTTATCCATAATGCCGTTTGCTATGTATGCAATGGATACTGACGATCAATCAGATGTTCTTAAACTTCCCAACGCATCAGCAAATGGTGCCACTGCTATTGTGCAGGATGAGCCAGCTGACGCCCCTGTTGAACCAAATCCAAAGACAACAGCTATTGATACAGCCCCTATTCCACTAGAAACATTTTCACAAAGACCAGCACCTTTAGCCGAACCACCAGAGCCTACATTAAACGATATTACTCAATTAATCCAAGATGCTTGTGACACAAAGAATTTCACACAAGCAAATAGTATTATCACGCAACATACAAAAATATTATTGGCATCAACAGAAGGCATTACTCTTGGTTTAAGGGCGTCAATCGCATTAGGCATGAATGTAAATTTTTATAGCCTTATGCATAATGCTGGATTAAAATTGACCTCTGATATAGTTGATCAATTATTAATTACCGCAGCTACGCACGGTCGTTCCTTTCATGCTGAATCGTTATTTCAATATCGATACGGCGTCCCGGTTCCTTCGTTAAAGGCAATCAATAGTGCTATTATTGCTGCTGCTGCAAACGGATACCCTGCATTTATTGAATTATTATTTGATGTATCTAAAAGAGAAGCATCAAAAGATCTCGATTGGCTTATTAAGCCAAGTCTACGGCAACTGTCTTTAATTGTTCCACCCTATCTCTGTGCGGCTTATTTGTATGACTACGCAAGGGGATATTCAGCAATTTCAGGGCAAACAAGTAACTATCACTACACAGCGTTAGCACATTTTATGCGTGATCTTTTCATAATGAATGCATGCATTTTTATGTCTAAAATGCTCATAAAACCTATAATTGCAAAATATGTCTACAATTATAAATTTGCGAGTCCCTTTGATTCAGACACAATGGATAAAGCATTAATAAAAGCAGCACAAAATGGTCATATTGATACTATTAAGTGGTTACTACAAGATCGCAGTGCCGTTAAAGCACTCAACTACAAAATATACATAGACATGACGCGCCCTTCATTGGAAGGTGCAATGAAGGCACTACTCACCATCTGTTTTAGACCAGGAATTAAAAATAGGCTCCCCATTCTGGATAAACTATTAACTGAAATTCCTTCTTTTATAAACAAAGATGTATATCAAAGAGAAAAAGACGAATTTGATAGAGTCAAACTTCTTTTACTCATGGGTACCTATATACTTAAAGACAGAGACTGCGCAGATCGATTGCGTGCTGAAAATATGCCTCTATCACAGAATTTTATCGATAATCAATTTGAGCGGTCATTATCGATAGATGATGATAGCCTTAAACTATTTTTAGCACCCAATCTTCCTGAAGATTTAAGAGTCAGTCGTGATAAAGTGCGCGAAGCACTTACGACTCCCCGTATAAAAGATAATCCTTCGCTTGTTAATATGTTTCGTCTTCATTTGAACCCTATACCATTGATGCCGTTTAATAATTGGATTGCTGCCTTGAGTATGTCTGAGGAATCTGATTTAGCGCCACAAGTTTTCAAAAAAATTGTGCCCCCACCATCTGTTTCATTAAGAACATTACTTGCAAATATTTTTGAAAACCTCTATCAATATATCGATCAAAATGATTATGTATGGAATATTGTGAATGGCACGCAACTGGCCGGTATAATGGAGGGGCTTGGACAACCAACGACATGGAGCGACGATGAAGTTGAAACCTCAACAAGACCAGTTATAGTCGCATGTGATGATGAAAATACACGGCGTTTTAAAGATGCTGAAGGCAATCACAAGACGGTTGAATATATGTTTCAAATGGCAAAAATGACAGGTGATTCTGCTGACATTATCCCGATTCGTTTGTGGCCTGCCGCTAATCAAGATGTATCAAAAGTAACGCCACGATCACCTGTTTTAGAAGTAGAAAAAAGAGAAGAAACGACAAAATAATACTGAAAACCCTAATTCGGGATTTCGGCAAATAAAAACCTATAGTTTCCGTCATGGCGAACCAGCGCAAGCTGGTGTGTCCATCCAGAAAAACAAACATTTTCGACGTAACAGGCATTTCCGATGTAACAGCCACTGGATCACCACAAAAGCCTTCGGCTTTTTCGTGATGACTTTTCGTGATGATGAGGGATGATAAAATTATCTTCTGCTGACAATCATCGGTGTTGGGTATATTCTTCTTCAAGTGAAAAAAATAATTCATAAAGATATTCCGATTGCGCGCGAAATGTGGCATGATGAATATCTTTTAGACAACACCAATTATACTCAATGGCAAGAAATTCATTTCGCGTCATGACGAACCTGCAAAACAGGTGTGGTCATCCAGCATTTGTTCTGCGAAAATAGCTATTTTCTGGATAATCACGCGACGTTCGCTATGATAGGCGCCTTAATGAAAATAGGCAAATTTCATGTTGATTGGTTATTAAACAGAACAGAGGATAAAAATATGGGTTTTAACTGCGGCATCGTCGGTCTTCCAAATGTTGGCAAATCAACACTTTTTAATGCGCTTACGGCAACAGCAGCCGCAGAAGCCGCAAACTACCCCTTTTGTACCATCGAACCCAACACAGGACGTGTTGGCGTACCTGATGAACGCCTTGATAAAATTGCTGTCATCGCAAAATCACAAAAAATTATTCCAACACAACTTGAATTTGTTGATATCGCAGGTCTCGTACGTGGTGCCAGCAAGGGTGAAGGACTCGGCAATCAATTTTTAGGACATATTCGTTCCGTAGATGCTATTTTTCATGTCCTTCGTTGTTTTGAAGATGACGACATTACCCATGTTGATGGCAGTGTTGATCCCCTACGTGACCTTACGACCATTGAAACGGAATTGATGATTTCGGACATGGAAAGTTTGGAGCGCCGCGTCGTATCACTTGAAAAAAAAGCACGTGGGAATGATAACGAATCAAAAGCTACTCTTGCTGTTATTCAAAAAGTCCTCCCCCTTTTACAAGATGGTAAGCCCGCCTCTGCGGTCAAGCTATCCGCTGATGAAGAGCCCCTCTTTCAGCAACTGCAACTACTGACCAGCAAACCTATATTATATGTATGCAATGTGGCTGAATCAGAAGCGGATAAAGGAAATACACACACGGATGCTGTCTTTGCCTACGCAAAAACAGTCGGCGCCAAAGCCGTTGTTATTTCAGCTGCCATTGAATCAGAGGTAGCTCAACTCCCCCTTGAAGAACAAACCGAATTCCTACAAAGCCTAGGTCTTGCTGAAACAGGACTGAAACGCATTATCCGCGAGGGGTACGCGCTACTAGGTCTCCTCACATTTTTCACGGTAGGCCCCAAAGAAGCCCGCGCCTGGACAATTACAAAAGGTATGAAAGCCCCACAAGCCGCAGGCGTGATTCACAGCGATTTTGAACGTGGATTTATTTGCGCAGAAACGATCGCCTATGATGATTTTATCGAACACAACGGCGAAGCAAATGCAAAAGTCGCCGGCAAATGGCGCCAAGAAGGACGTGAATACGTCGCAAAAGATGGTGATATTTTTAACTTTAGATTTAATGTTTAGAGACTATCCTTCAAACATTTACACCATCTATGCTCAACACCGATGATTTTTAGCAATTCCACTGCCATGGAGAAAGAAGCGCGTAAAATCATCAGTATTGAATATAGATTAATTAAAAATTAATGTTTTCGCGTCTATTCTGGTACCAGATATTATATTAAAATCACAGTATTAATGCGCGCGTTTATAAGTTGCCTCGTCCTTATATTTGTCACTAGCACACAATTTAAACCGAATTGTGTGTGGGGAATTGATGCTGATGAAATCACTGAAAAAAAAGCAGAAAAAGTCGAAGAAAAACCTGAACCACCGAAGAAAAAAAAGAAAAAAGGTGGTATTGGTGGTGCCCTTGGCAAAATAGCAGGCGGCAAAGGTGGAAGCGGCCCACAACAAATGATTGTTGGTCTTCTTATGACACTACCCGTACAAATTCTCTCATTTTCAAACATGATTATTGAAACAGGAAAATTAATTACCACTATACGAATAGCAACAACAGATCCAAATACACCGCCCGAGAATCTTTCTACAATGTCAACAAACTTAAATGCTTCGATTATTAAGATACAACAAAATATTACGATGTTTAGGGGAATGCCTATCTTTGCTGTTCTCTACAAAGCCAACCAAGTATGTGCAACCCCTTTTGCAACAGTTGCAATGGCGATTCCAGGTGCGGGGCAAGCACTTGCATCACTTTGCAATAAAATAGCCGCAATGGATATAAAAGTAGAGCTACTTTTTGGAAAAGCAGATTTCGTATTAATGAATGCGCTTGCGGCTAAAGATAGCCTATACATGCGTATGCAACAATCAGGCGGCGCTATGATGGCAAGTAGCGCGCAAAACATGATGAACGGCAATCCAGCAGTACAAAATATGATGTCAATGGCACAGGGAATACAAGGAATGCAAGGAAATGCTGATGAATAATAAGAGTTTCTAAGCTATACAGAACGCTTCATCACATAAGCATCTGATTGCAATGAATGAACCGTCGAATAATATCCTTTTTTCAAGGTGATCACATTAAACCCAACAGATGAATAAAGATGTATTGCTTTTTCATTTTGTATTGACACTTCAAGTAAGCAATTGACCTCTAAACCCTTTAAATAATGATCAAGCAAAGCACGCCCAATCCCCTTTTGCTGATAATCAGGTAAAACAGCAAATGTAAAGAGATCATTCGATTCAAAAACAGTGCGCCCCATAATAAACCCAATAAGTTGCTCTCCATTGATGGAAAAGCCACCAGAATACGGCAAATCTAACGTAGAAAAATAACCGTACCCAAAAACACCATTCCACTCAGGTCTTACAAAATAATCGAGAAAGACTGTCGATGACCACGCATCATCAAAACAACGCTGATGCACACATGCCAATTGACACACATCCTTTTGATTAAGCAGACGAATCATTTGTTTTTTTATAAGCAGGTTCAACAAGATAATAAGGTGAAAAATCTGAAGGCAGTATAAATGTAGCTGCCGCCGATAAGGCATCAAGTAACACGATGGGATCATAAGAAACAGCGTTTGGAAATGAATCAATCAGATCAGGATCAACAATCATATAACGATCATGATGCATCATTTGAAATTCAGTAAATGCGTCTGCTGTTAAAATAACAGGCTCACTTTTTTGTCGTTTCACAAAAAAATCGCCCCGTTTTGAATCAATAACAGCATATGAATTAACAGGATGATCATAAAGCAACACATCAAAAAACGTTGGTGCATAACATGTTGCATTAGGAAAAGCAAGGCTTAGCCCTTGCGCTGCCGCCAAGGTAACTCTCAAACTCGTAAAACTACCAGGCCCTTTTGGCACATTGATCTGCGATAATAAAGGCGCACCTGCTTTATTCCATACCGATTGTATAAAAGGAATAAGAACAGAGGCCTGGGTTCGACCATCAAGCAATAAGCGTTCACGGTAATGATGATCTGACATTAAAAGTGACACATAACATGTCGTAGACGATACAAAAAAAGAAAGATTAGCCATAGGATTCAACATATTCTTATTATTCTGTCTTCGGTAATTGCTGCAAAATATCAGATGAACGTCTTGCGAGTACGAAATTCGTCGCTTTTTCACCTTTTTTCGCCTGAGCACGTGCCATTTCAACTTGCTTCAATTGAAAAGCCTCTTCCGCCAAACACGCTGCCGCATTTTCTGCCTGACCCATTTTACCATATGCAGAAGCAAAAAGACGCCAAGCAAAGGTGTTCTCAGGTCTTTGTTCTGTAATCTTTGTTAAATGTTCAACTGCCTCACGCAATTCCGTTGACGTTGACGCATTTGCCATTGGCGATTCAATAAGCGCATGCGCTAACATCAGCCGTGTACTATATGATTTTGGACATTTCTGCGCGGCCTCACGCAAATATGGCAATGATTCCGAAATCTGACCTGTTTCAAAACAGAACTGCCCTTTTAGCTCAAGAAAATAGGGATCATTTGGTGACTCCATCAGTAATGCATCAAGCTCTCTTAAAGCAACACGTGCACTCACACTGTTTTTCTTTTCATTATAATTGGCAATCAGACGAGCATACCGAGCGGGCAATGTTTTATCCTTTAATGGATACTGCGTATACACGTCACTTCGCTTTTTTGTAAACCCAATAAGCTTTGCTTTAATACGTTGAAAACGTTTTTCATGTTCTTCTGATATGTGAAGATTCGCTGCCTGCTGCTTCTGATAGAGGCGTATTTTCTCTTTACGTTCTGATGACAAAGGGTGCGTTTGAATATAAGGGTCTTCTTGCCCTGTCGTGTAACTTTTCAAACGATCTAAGAAATCACCAAGCCCTGAAACAGACCACCCCATTGCCGTCAAATAGGTAATTGCCGAAGCATCAGCTGAATCTTCCTGTTCACGGCTATGCTTTAAAATGGAGCGTTCGAACACATGTGCGCCGCCCGCAAGACCTGCCATTAACGGTCCTGGATTTCCTGTTAAAAGCGATCCCGCCGCCCCCAGCAAAAGTGACGCAACCGCAGGCACGGATGCATCAGACATAATTGCGGATGACTTTGCCATATGCCCACCCGCAATATGCCCTGTTTCATGGGCAAGAACCCCTAATAATTCCAGAACATTCTTACATTTAATAATAAGCCCTGTGTAGACAATAATAATACCCCCAAAGGTTGCACCTGCATTCACTTCATTGCTTTTTAATAAAAATACACGTGGAGGAATTGAAACACCCGCCACCTTAAAAAAGTCCTTCAACCATCCTTCAAGCGCCGTTTCAATTTCATCATCAGTAATAAATTGAGGGGGTTCTTCCGCATACGCACCATCAACCGTGTTTATAGCAACAAGAACGCAGCACATATAAAGTGCTTTTCTAAAGAAAGTTAAGGCAAACAAAATTCCGCGACAAACATCATCAACACACATGCTTATGCCTAATAGAAATTGCCTCATATTACCTTCCCAAACCATCTCAGACTAAACATCTAACAGACGACGTATCCAACTTCTTGATTTTTTACCCTGCCCTTCGACACTTGGCTCTTGTCCTGATGAACTCTCCTTTTTTGGTTCACGAGGAGCACGATTTTGTGGTTGCTTAACATGATTACCCTCGCGCCTCATTGGAACAACATCAGATGATGACACCTCGCTATTTCCAGATGATCCATTTCCAGAAGCCCCATTCCCATTATCTCTTTGTTGACGTCGCTGATAGGGGTGCCTTCTTCTGCGATTGGGATTGCGATTTTCAGTATGCTGTTCAGCACGTACGCCATCAATTGAGACAACAACAGACGATGGATCTTTTTCGAACGCAACCGATTCTGAGACGGTATGATCGACCAGCTTCGTATCTGTCACATCTTTATTTTCAGAAGGTAATACCGAACGATTATCACGTCCTCCACGACGATTTTGACGACGACGACGCCCATGGCGCTTTTCATGCGGAACACTTGATTGCACAGCAACATCACTGGTAACAACATCATCTGTTTCATCCAATGCGACATCATCTGATAAATAGGTATCAAAACCCGACGAAAGACTCGGTGTATCATTCTCCGCAATTTTCAACGTTTTTGGACGGTCTGACAAAACCGTCAAACGAAATGCGGGTGATAAAAGCGTATGATCACGTTCAATGGTCACACGCACACCAAAACGGGTTTCAATTTGAACAAGTGTTGAACGTTTTTGATTCAGCAAAAACAAATCAATACCATCGGGTACAACAACCAAAATATCATAAGCCGTCCCTAAAATAGCAATACGTTCAATATCACGCAAAATTTGAAGTGCCATTGAATCAACGGAACGAATAAGCCCTGTCCCTTTGCAATGATTACACGTGATTGAATGACTTTCAAGCAAACTTGGACGCAATCGTTGACGCGAAAACTCAAGCAATCCAAATTGACTAATACGACCCACTTGAATACGCGCACGATCCGTTTTTAACGCATCACGCATTTTACGTTCAACCTGCGCAATATGCGCATTATCGTGCATATCAATAAAGTCAACGACAATCAAACCACCGATATCACGCAAACGTAGTTGACGAGCAATTTCAGTTGCCGCCTCAAGATTCGTCTTTAATGCTGTATCATCAATATTACGTTCACGCGTTGATTTACCCGAATTTACGTCAATGGCAATCAAAGCTTCTGTGTGATTAATCACAATTGATCCACCTGATGGTAATGATACCGCAGGTTCATGCATTTTCTCAATTTGCTCTTCCACGCGGAAACGATGAAAAATTGGCTGTAAAAGATCTTTATAGAGCTTAACTTTTTTCACATGACTTGGAATAAGACTTTTCATAAAGGCGCGTGCAGATTTATGAGCGTCATCCCCTTCAATCAAAATTTCTTCAATATCACGGTCATACACATCGCGTATCGCACGCTGAACAAGATCTCCCTCAGCATAAACCAGTTCTGGTGCAATGGAATTAATTGTTTTTTCACGAATATCATCCCACACACGTAAAAGATATTCATAGTCACGACGAATTTCAGATTTATTAAGTTCCTGCCCCGCTGTCCGCACAATAAGAGACATACCATCAGGAATTTCAAATTCTTTCATTAAATCACGAAGGCGACGGCGATCCTCATTATCATTAATTTTACGTGAAACACCACCTGCACGATGCCCTGCATTTGGCATCAACACACAATAACGACCTGGCAAAGACAAATATGTTGTAAGCGCAGCCCCTTTGTTGCCACGTTCTTCTTTAACAACCTGAACAAGCAGAATCTGACGACGCTTAATAACCTCTTGAATTTTATAACGAAAACGTAAACGATTTTTTTCAGCTTTAGAATTATCAGATTGTTCAGATGAATCATCCCCTTCAGCATCGTTTAAATCATCTGCATCAACAACCTGCGTCATATCACTATCAAGAATATCTATGGACGCCAATCGTTTATCTGGCTGTGATACGAACGTATCTTCTCGTGCGAAATTACCTGATACCACATCCATAGACGCCACATCAATTAATTCTGATTTTTTAGCATCATCAGCAACAACAGCTGTTTCAGCCTTATAGACTTTGCGTTTACGGGATTTTGCAACCTTAACCTCTGGCAATACGTCTGCAATAGGCGCATCCTGATTCAGATCAAGCTTCACATCCAATTCCCCTGACGCAACATCAATAGCGGTATCAACCACTGCATCATCCTCGTGTGATGTATGATTGCCATCCACATCACCAGAAAGGCTTTGCTCCAACTCCTGTCGATCCGCAACTGGGATCCGATAATAATCAGGATGAATTTCGGCAAACGGCAGAAATCCATGACGACCACCATTGTATTCCACGAAAGCCGCCTGCAAAGACGGCTCAACACGAATAACTTTAGCTAGATAAATATTGCTTTTAATTTGCCGCTTATTTGCTGTTTCAGAATCAAATTCCTCCAGCAAACTGCCATTAACAACGGCGATACGCACCTCTTCATTGTGGGTGGCATCGATAAGTAGACGCTTAACCATTGATTTAATAACTCCCTAAACGCAAGGGCGAAGCACATCGATCTGTAGCTTTTCATTTCATCTGAAATCATGTGCCCAACAACGCCTTTACGTTAAAATATGTTGTAATACTCTATTATTTTTTAAGAATGCAACCCTTTTAAAATTCGCCACAAAAAATCTTCACGACACGTGGCGCTTTAGGGTCACTCAAAATTCCTACATCCTAACTGTAATCGAATTGTGTCAATGTTTCAATTCAAACCTTCCAAAAAATGATTTAAATCTTGATTTTTTTATTTTTGTCATTTTAAGCCCAATTCGGGATTAATGATGAGATTCTCAAACGTTACACGATCGTCATCATGGATAAGCCAAAGGTTTCTATGATGATTCAGTAGCTGTTACGTCGAAAAATAAGCGTCTTCATGTTCATGAGGTACACATAAAAAAATCCAGAAAACGACCTGGATTTTGCATTTAAAAACCATACCAAAGAAAAAAAATAATTATGACACCTCAAAAATAAGGTGTTTTTTCTTTCCTGATGAAAGCTTAAGACGCTGACTTACCTTAAAGTCATCAACGGAAATCATTGCTTTAACATCCGTTACAACATAATCATTTAAACGAACAGCGCCGCCCTGAATAAGACGTTTGGCTTCCCCCTTACTTGCTGATAACCCATAACGAACGAACACCTCATCGATCGCAAGCGGCAAATCGGTTGCCGCAATCGATTCAGCCGGCAACGTTGAAATATCGGCGTTTCCAACCATACCTCTTTCAAATAATTCCTTTATTTTTGCATGAATTGCCGGCAATTCCTCCACCCCATGCGCAAGCATCGTTGCCTGATCCGCAAGAATCTTCTTCGCTTCATTCAATTCAGCATCTTTTAAAACTTCAAGCTTTTTAATTTCATCAATCGGTAATTCTGTAAAAATACGCAAAAAACGCCCAACATCCGCATCACTGACATTACGCCAATATTGCCAAAAATCATAAGGACTTAGCATATCACGATTCAACCAGACAGCACCGCCCTCCGTTTTGCCCATCTTAGCACCGCTTGATGTGGTTAACAAAGGCGCTGTCAGACCATATATGGTTTTATTAAGCGCACGCCGCGTCAATTCAACCCCATTAATAATATTACCCCACTGGTCAGAACCCGCCATTTGCAACACACAATTTGATGTACGCGAAAGATGCAAAAAATCATATGCCTGCATAATCATGTAATTAAATTCAAGCAAATTCAAGGGCTGCTCACGTTCCAAACGGGTACGCACACTATCAAGTGTCAACATACGATTAACTGAAAAATGCGTCCCATAATCACGCAAAAATTCAATATAACCTAGCGTCGACAACCAATCATAATTATTAACCATAACAGCAGCTGATGGGCTAAAGTCAATATATCGCTCAAAAACACATGATAGGCTTTGCATATTTGATTGAATTGTTTCAACCGTCAGCAATGGACGTTGAATATCTTTTCCCGTTGGATCACCAATAAGACTGGTCGCTCCACCCATCAGTACAATCGGTTTATGACCATGCTTTTGCAAAAGACGGAGCCACATAATCGGCATCAAATGCCCAACATGCAAACTAGGACCTGTTGGATCAAAACCTGTATATGCCGTAATAGACCCACTTACTAATGCAGCATCAAGACCATCAAGATCCGTACATTGATGAATAAACCCACGTTCACGGGATTCATTTAGGAAATCAGATTTAAAGGACATATGAAACCTTTTGAATAAATTTGCTTATCTTGTGTAATCAGCTTACGTTACGCGTTTTAAACTAACCCTCTTCATATCGTTTAAGGCGTTTGACCTTATTAATATAAAGTTGCCGTTTCAGCGACGAGAGATAATCAATATAAAGCTTTCCATTAAGATGATCAATTTCATGTTGAATGCAAGTTGCCAGCAAATCATCAGATTCAATCGATTGCTTTACACCATTTTCATCAAGATACGTCATTTTAATCGCTTTAGGACGTTTAATCTCCGCATTTTGCTCAGGAACGGATAAGCAGCCTTCATTACACGTACTCTCCTCATTTGATCGCCATATAATTTCAGGATTCACCATCTTATAAATTGTTTCACCGTCTAAACTAATAACAATAAGCCTTAATGATATACCAACTTGTGGCGCAGCCAATCCAATACCATCTTCTGCATGCATTGTTTCAACCATATCATTCAAAATACTTTTAATCATATCATCAACAACGGAAACAGGCTTCGCTTTAACACGAAGCCTTGCATCAGGAACAGTAAGTACAGTCAGTCTAGCCATTGTTTAATTATTACCACGTCTTAAAAAAGCAGGAATATCAAGAAGATCATTTGCATCATCTTGCGTATTAACTGTATTTTTCACCACTTGCTCTGTCACAGGTTCGGCTTGCGCACGATTACGACTCACGCCCGTAAAACGCTCGAATAAAGATGGCGAACGGCGACGTTCCTTATCGGCTCCTTGCGGTTGTGCCGCTTGCGTATTCTTTACAAATGGATTCGTAGACTCAGTATACGTTGGCACAGATGTTTCATAAGACGCATGCGTCGTAACAGAGAAATTACCTTGTGTCGACTCAAATGACTCAGAACCAGAAGAAATCTCATTTTCATTTGACACAACCGATCTTTTTTCATCGACTGAATGAATCTGATCTTGCTCATCTGACGTATATACAGGCAAAGAATGCGTTGCTTGCGATGCGATAGATGAATATGCATGTGACATGCCAGGCATTGCCATTGGATTCATAGCAGGCGCAGCAACCGTACGCGTATTTATTGATGCAGATGATGATACACTTGCTGTTGAATCATGAGGAACTGAATTCGCCCCCTTCCATGAAACAGGCGTATTAACACCAATACCCGTTGCAACAACAGATACACGCATGCGACCATTCAATTTTTCATCAAAAGTTGAACCAAAAATGATATTCGCCTCCGACTCAACATCTTCACGAATACGATTCGCTGCTTCATCAACCTCGTACAAGGTCATGTCATAACCACCCGTAATATTAATCAAAACACCCTTGGCGCCCTTCATAGAAACATCATCCAACAATGGGTTTGAAATAGCGGCTTCAGCCGCATCAAGAGCACGACGATCACCTTCAGCCTCACCCGTTCCCATCATCGCTTTACCCATTTCAGCCATCACAGCACGAATATCCGCAAAGTCAAGGTTGATAAGCCCTGGCATAATCATCAAATCAGTCACACCACGGACACCTGAATATAATACATCATCCGCCATTTTAAACGCATCCGCAAATGTTGTGCGTTCATTCGCTAAACGGAAAAGATTCTGGTTTGGAATAATGATGAGTGTATCAACATATTGATGCAATTCTTCAATACCACGCTCAGCAGAACGCATACGATGCGTCCCCTCAAAATGAAATGGCTTGGTTACAACACCAACCGTCAATATGCCACTTTCGCGCGCCGCACGGGCAATAACAGGCGCTGCGCCTGTCCCTGTGCCACCACCCATACCACCTGTGATAAACACCATATTGCTCCCTTGAAGCTGCGCAATCACATCATCCAACGATTCCTCAGCTGCCGCACGACCAACATCTGGCTTTGATCCCGCACCAAGCCCTTGTGTAATATTCAAACCAAGCTGCAAACGATTCTTTGGATCAACAAGCGATTGCTCAATCGCCTGCGCATCTGTATTTGCAATGATGAAATCAACACCTTCAAGTTTTGCCCGAATCATGTTATTAACAGCATTACCCCCTGCACCACCAACACCAACAACGGAGATGCGTGGACGTAATTCTGATTCAGGGGTTGACTTTGTATTGATTTTGCTCATGGCTATATTTATCCTTAAAAAATTAAATAAACTTTTATTTTTAATCTTATACTTACATTTAATATCATATTATTACCTGATTACAAATCATAAATAAATGATAAAGTTGATAAAAACAACCGTTTAAACACATAATCTTAGGAACATTGTAATATGCTAATTGAATAGAACCAACAAAATAATTAACTCTTTTTTAATTTTTATCGGATAAATAACACGAATCTTTAAGCCTTATCACAACGATCAAATGCATTCATTTTAACCATATTAATCAGATTACACGCTTGCACCGATTCAAACACATCATGAACACGCACAATATTCGCCCCTCCTAAGACACCAATTGTTAAAGCAGCAAGACTACCACCTAATCGTTGATTAACAGGCGCATTTATCGAATACCCAATAAATGACTTACGTGACACGCCCAATAACAAGGGAAAATTAAGCGTTTTAAACAGCGCATGATTCGCAACAAGCGCCAAGTTTTGCTCAATCGTTTTTCCAAATCCAATACCAACATCTAAAATAATACGATCGCGCTGCAATCCTTTTTCAAGCGCCCAACCCGACCGTTTTTCCAAATCAGATAAAACACACGCTACGAAATGACGAGAATTATAAACAGGTTCTTTTTCAACATAGCGCCCACCTAATTCCGTTTCCTCAATCGTCAATGTGTGCGGCATGTTACGATCAAACGGATAGGTTTGAGAATTCATAATGATCGTATAACATTGATGATGCACAGCGACGTCGATCATCTCTGGATCATTCATCAATCCACTAATATCATTAATAATCGTTGCCCCATGTGCAAAAGCAGCGCGTGCAACAGATGCCTTTGTTGTATCAACAGAAATTGGCACACCCACATGACGATGCACAGCATCAATAACAGGAATAAGACGATCAATTTCTTCAGAGGCATTTAATGGACGTGCACCAGGGCGCGTACTTTCAGCACCAATATCAAGCATATGACATCCCGCATCAACAAAGGAATGAGCCTGCTCAATGGCTTTAACAATAAAATCATTTTTAGTATGCAATTTGGCATCAGATACACCAGACGTCAAAATACCATCACCGGAAAAAGAATCAGGCGTAACGTTAATAATACCCATCACATGTGTGTGATCAAAGAAGTTAAATTGATTCATGTATGTCCTCTCAGCATAAAGCTAGAGCTATTATACACAAGCAAAGACATAAGGAAATATAATTTGAAGGAAATTGGTGGGCCCTGAAGGATTCGAACCTTCGACCACCTGATTAAAAGTCAGATGCTCTACCAACTGAGCTAAGGGCCCCTGGGGTCATTTCTTTATTTGAAGCAACAGAAACATTAATACCTAAAAAGATGATGCACGTCAAGATTTTTCAACGTACATATGAAAAAAAAATGATTTTCTGAAAAAACAGCAAGCAATATACCTATTTTATATGATTTTCTTAACAAACGCTCGTGCATCAATTGTGGGGTTTGAGTCAATTTTCTTTCCCATCCGTTAAAAATCCGTTATATTTCATTTCAGGTCTTACATACCTCATCAATGAAAAGGAGTTCATCATTCAATGAATGCACCAACTGCACGTCTTCAACTCTGGCATAAAGTCTTGATCGGACTCATTAGCGGCATTGTCGCTGGTTTTATTTTGGGAGAACATGCCGCCCACCTCAAACCGTTTGGTGATCTTTTTTTAAGACTTATCAAAATGATTGTCATGCCACTTATTTTTTTCTCAATCATTAATGGTCTTGGTAATATAAAAGACGCGAATCAACTTGGGCGTATTAGCATCAAAGGTGCAGCGGCTTATGTTTTATGCACATGTTTTGCGATTTGCCTTGGGATGCTTGC
>CANKZX010000026.1 GCA_947488275.1 Alphaproteobacteria bacterium
TCGGCACAGAAACGGTGGATCAAATTAAAAGGAGCCCATCGTGTTGCAGAAGTGATAACGGGAGTCAATTTTGTTAATGGAATTGCCCAGAACGACATAAAACAAAGAGTCGCCGCTTGATCCTAAACACAACTTTCGGCCATAGCTCAAATCGCAACCGTTTCCTCTGGGTGTTTTTCAATAATTTCACTAATTTTACCAATAGATGAATCCGTCATTCGCCCATTTATGGTTTCAATATTAATCATGTCATTCAAACCACTGCCTGATTTAAGTTTGTATTTTGGTTTTTCATCATCTGTATCCGATTCATTTTCACCTACCCCCTCGTCATTACCGTCATGCGCAGCATTTCCTAAAAGATTTGTTAGGTTGGAATACGGCGAATCTAATTTTGTACTGTCATTTTTTTCCCCAATAATGCGAAGAATCATTGGTCTAATCATGATAAAGTACAAAAACAAAGCAGCACCTAATAACAACAATAAATCAATAATTTTCGGCTTAAAAATACTATCCATTAGTTTAGTCAGCACACTTGTTTTCTCATCAAGTTCAACAGCTTCACTAAAACGCATGTTTACAATTTTAATCGTATCGCCACGCTCGTCTCTAAAACCAGCGGCCGTTTTCACAAGATCCGTAATTTGCGCGATTTCTTCAGTCGATCGTGGTGCGTAGGTTTCTTTGCCTTCTGAATTCTTTGTATACGTTCCATCAATCAAAACAGCGATTGATAATCGTTTAATGGTACCACTTTCTTTTATATGAGTACGTGTTGTATTTGAAATCTCAAAGGCTGTATTCTCATCCGAACGCGTTGCCTGATTCTTACTTTGACTCGCCGAAGCCGCATTTGCATTTTCAGCAGGCAAAGCATTTTGCACACTCACAGCATCTGCTGCAGAACCTTCATTTGCATTCGACCCTTCTGATGAATTTTGTATCGATCGTGCAACCTGCCCATCAGGATTAAATTCAACCGATGTCAATGTTACTTTATCAAAATCCATATCAGCATTAATTTCAGCACGTGCCCTACCCGCACCCAACGTCTTTTCAAGCAATGACTCGAGTGAACGCGCTAAACGGCTTTCATACGCTTGTCTAATATCGTGTTGCCCCGTGCCAGACTCTCCCTTTGCATCCGTTGATTCTTGACCACGCGCGAGTAATGTTCCTTTATCATCTATGATCGATATTTTATCGAGCACCAAACTTGGCACAGCCGAGGCAACAAGATGTTGAATCGAAAGAACTTGATTCACCGATAAACGTGATGTTCCCTTCATTTTTATAACAATAGAGGCGCTTGGCGTTGTTTTTTCGGATGAAAACAGTTCACGTTTAGGCATAACAAGATGCACCCGTGCTGATTGAACACCTTGTATTGTTCGAATCGATTTAGCAAGTTCACCTTCTGTTGCGCGCAAAAAATTAATATCCATCAAAGCGTGCGTTGTACCAAGAACATCCGTTCGATCAAAAACTTCATAGCCAATTGTTCCACCTGCAGGAAGACCATCATTAGCAAGCTCCATCCGAAGTTTTGAAATATGTTCAATCGGGACAAAAATTTGATTTCCATCACCTTTAACCTGCATAGGAATATTCATTGAACGCAAACGTTCTATAATTTTTCCACCATCACTTGGATCAATTTGTGCGAAGAGAAGTCCCATTTCAGGCTCAGTTGTGCGAACCATCAAGAAAATAAAAAACACGATCGATGCAAGAATGATGCCAACAAGCGAGGCAACACGTGCATAACCAAGTTTCTCAATATATTCCTTAACAGTGTCCACGAAGGAGCCTTTTATAACGATCTCTGTATACTAAAATACGCTACAAAATTTAAACAAATCGTTAATATTGGAAAAAAATGCCTACTATTTATTGCATCTTATGGAAATATATGCCTCTTGTTGGTCATTTTGAAAAATAAAATAGGAATAAACTTAACACCGATAATTTTTAACAATTCCGCCGTCATGGCGAATCGGCATCGCCGATGTAGCCATCCAGAAAAACAGGCATTTCTGGAATAAGCCCCCTGGATCACCACAAAAGCCTTCGGCTTTTTCGTGATGACGAGGGATGATAACATTATCTTCTGTTAAAAATCATCGGTGTTGGGAATAGACTCAGCACCCAATAATTGATTGTAACGTGGCAAAGGAATCATTAATCTCTGTCATTTCATCACGTGTTTGACTTAAGAATTGATCAAGCAATGGATAAATCTCAATTGCATGATCAACCTCTGTATTCGATCCTGTTCTATAAGCACCCAGTCGGATCATGTCTGCCATATCTTCATAATTTGCCATCAAAACACGTGCAGCTCTTACAATTGCATTTTCCTGCTCCGAATGACATGCTGGAACAGTACGTGAAATACTTTTTAAAATATTAATTGCTGGAAATCTGCCACGCTGTGCGATTGCACGATCCAAAATAATATGCCCATCCAAAATACCACGCACAGCATCTGATATCGGTTCATTCGTATCATCACCATCAACCAAAACAGTAAATAATCCCGTAATATACCCTGTCTTTTTAGGCAAAGAATATTCAATACCTGGTCCTGCACGTTCTAACAATTTTGGTAATTCGGCAAAGACACTGGGTGGATATCCCTTTGTTGTAGGAGGTTCGCCCGCAGATAAGCCAATCTCGCGCTGTGCCATCGCAAAACGCGTTACACTATCCATTAAACATAAAACCGATAATCCTTGGTCTCTGAAATACTCAGCAAGACTCATTGTTAAATAAGCAGCTTGTCGGCGCATTAATGGTGATTCATCGGATGTTGCAACCACTAAGATACTTCGTTTCAACCCTTCCTCACCCAAGGTTTCCTCAATAAAATCATTTACTTCGCGTCCACGTTCGCCAACTAAACCAATAATACAGATATCACACGTCATATGCCGTGCAAACATTGATAGCAACATTGATTTTCCAACACCAGAGCCCGCAAAAATCCCCATCCGTTGCCCTTTACAACACGTCAAAAACGTATTAATCGCACGAATACCAACATCAACACGCTCCACCACACGGGCACGTAAACTTGATTGAATAGGCATCGACTGCAAAGGGTACGGTTCAACCCCATAATCAAGCGCCCCTGCCCCATCAATAGGTTCACCCAGTGCATTAACCACACGACCGCACCAATTTCGTGCTGGTCTCACTGTTGCCACCCCATGTTCAAACACCACACGGCACCCTGGGCCAATACCAATCAAAGCACCAAAAGGCATAATAAGGGCATAATCACCATTAAAGCCCACAACCTCTGCCGCAAGTGGCTGATTTGCCCGTATTGATATATTTTGAAAAAAAGAGTCATCCCCATTAGGATAAATCCAACAGCGCGAGCCAATACTAAGGATTTTATTTTTAATTTCAACCGTTAGAATAAGCCCCTGAACAGCACACACTGTGCCATAAATTTCAACCGTTGAAAGCGCCTTTATTTGTGTATTTAATAAGGTGAACATACAAACACTTATGTGTCATTAGAAGATGGGAGAACGGCTGAAAGATCAGTACCTGAAAAATCAAGAAGTGTCCGCTGCACATCCAATACGTCATAGGCCGCAGCCGCTGTTTCAGCCTTTATTTTCTCATGCAGTTCACGACGCAGAACCTTTTCACCTGGAGGAAATTTAAAACCAAGCTTAACGGATTTTCCTTGAATCTCAATAAGTGTCACTTCGATCACATCATTAATAATGACGGCTTCACCCAATTTTCGCGTCAAATAAAGCACGAGACACACCTCCTGTACGTCATACCCTCTTTTAAAAGAGGCGTAATTGTCATGACCATCTCTTATGTTTTATAGTCACACAGGTATATTAAAGCAATTTTATTAAAAATATGCAATATTTTTATTATAAATCCGTTAGTGGCGTGTTTTAATCGCGCCAAAAAGATGGCATGAATAATACTAAGACAGTTAACAATTCAAGCCTCCCTAAAATCATACCAAACATCATAATTGTTTTGGAGCCTGTATTGATTGCCGCAAAATTGCCGTGAGGACCTATAACGGCGCCAAGACCAGGCCCCACATTACCAAGAGATGCTGAAGCGCCGCTGATGCTTGATACAAAATCAAGTCCCATCGCCGAAAGGGCGGAGGCTATAAAAACCATTGATAAACAATAAAGAATTAAAAAAGTAAAAACAGAAAAAGCAACCGTTTCTGTAATTTTATGATTTTGATACATAGGGACATAAACACCATAAGGACGCCTTAGTTGATGAAGATGACTTTTGGCAAGTTGATAGAGAACTTGAAAACGAAATATTTTAATACCACCCGTCGTTGAACCTGTGCATCCCCCACAAAAACTAAGCATAAAAAAAAGAAGAGAAGCAAATGACCCCCACATACTATAATCACATAACGAATAACCTGTGGATGTAATAATTGAAATGCTGGCAAAACTGCAATAGCGTAACGCACTAAGGAAGGATTGATTTTGCGTGCAGTAATACCATAATGTTAATAAAACAATCGTTGAAATTGTAAGATAGGCATAAACGCGCAATTGACTATCACGAACTGTTTTCCAATCACCATTCCAAAGACGTACATATAAAATAAGCGCACTACCACCAATAAACATAAAAAAACAGAGAATGCCTTCAATTAAGGGACTATTAAAGGCTGCTATCGAAGCATCTTTTGTTGACATGCCCCCTGTTGAAATAGCGGTCATAGCATGACAAATACCATCAAACGTTGACATACCTGCAAGGATAAGCATAAGAAAACAAATAAGCGTAAAACAAATATAAGTTGTTAAAATGGCAGTTGCGATTTGGGATACACGCGGCAAGATTTTCTCAGATCGATCCGAAAATTCACTGTGAAAAAGTTGCATACCGCCAATACGCAAAGCTGGGAAAATTGTCATTGCCATAACAATGATCCCAACACCGCCAAGCCATTGCAAAATAGATCGCCATAATAAGATACCTTTTGGCATGGTATCAAGTTTTGTTAAAACCGTTGATCCTGTTGTTGTTAATGCCGAAACAGCCTCAAAACATGCATCAACAAAGCTGATGTTAAGCTTAGAACAATAAAACGGTAACCCTGCACAGATTGACATACTAACCCAAATAAGCGTTGTTGTGATAAACGCTTCACGTGTGCCCAGCTGAATTTTTCCATCTGGTTTGTTGGCAAGCGCGATTGTTGAACCAAAGAAACCTGTAATGCAACCGCTCACCATAAATGGAAACCAATCACCTGTTTGATAGATAAAGGCATCAATAAATAATGGAATAACCATCGTGCCAGCAAGACCACTTAAAAGAATGCCCGTAATAAATAATATGGCGCGAAAACTCATGCGATACCCTTAACATTAACTCAAGATCACGTTCTAAAAAAAACTTTATCCACCATCAGACAAACCCTGTTACAGGGTGTGACCATCCAAAAAATAACCTTAGATCACTATAGAAAACTATACCTTCTCGTGATAGCTACCATGCGACGCATAAGGTCTCTTTCAATCGAGTCTTAAATTGATATTCATAACAATAATCTTACCTTTGACAGTATGCGATGCGGTCTCTTCTGGCAAGTGTGATGTTGCATAACAGCAGTTCATCATGACGTTTCATCTAAAGCGTGTGTCGAAGGCGCATTTGATTGAGTTGCCGTTAATTTTATGATCGATGCTCCAATAAGACCTTCACGCCAACCTGATATAAGAGGATGCTTGGGTGATGGATTCATTACGTAATCCTCTAATAACGCCTGCGGCGCCAAATAATGAAGCGGAATCGTAAGGCGATTTGCCTCTGTCTGAAGGTATGCTTTCATCTCCATTAGTTGCTTTTGTTGTTCGGGTGAAAAGGATAGGCTAAGCCCACGTTGGAGTTGTTTTCGAAGCCTCTTAAAATTCCTAAAAGTATAAAATTCTTCATATGTTTGACGCTGCCGTTTCTGAAATGCGCTATGAAAGTATTCAGGTATGCCATCAAGTGCAGGGAAATCATTTTCTGAAGGTGCAATAAAAGGAACACATGTGGAAGCCCCCCCTAAAAAAGTAGACTCGTTTTGATTAAGGGGATTATCCTCATTCAGAACATGCGGCTGTATATTTGGCTGCACAAATAGGGTCATACGTTTACATAAAAGCACAAGATCTGTATCCGTTACGACACGTGTTCGGTTAAGATCATGCTGTGCAGCAAGCTTTTCACGAAGTGCCGCAAAAGATTTAAGAAAAAAAAGTTCTTGCTCTGTTTTCACATGAGAACGTAGCTTAAGCCACGCCTGATCAGGTGATAACATTAAACGATGCGGATCCGCTAATATATTGCAAAATTCATCAATCCATGACAAACGATTAAGAGTTGTCAATTGATCAACAACAACAGGGTAAAGTTCATGCAAGAAATAAGCATCCATAGCCGCATAACTAATTTGCGCTGCCCGAAGTGGGCGTTTATCCCAGTTACTGTGCTGTTCCGACTTGTTTATGGTTTTATGAAGCAGCATCTCAGCTAAATCACCAAGACCTATGCTATGCCCAAACCCTAAAAAAGCCGCTGCAATTTGAAGGTCAAAAATCGGCGTAGGAAGAACCTTTAACCGTTTCCAAAATCCTTCAAGGTCTTGCCGCGCGGAATGAAATACTTTTACAATACACAAATCATTAAACAGAAGGGTTAAGGATGATAAATCCTGAAGCGCTTGACAATCAATGACAAGAGTCGGATGATGCGGTGCGCATATCTGAATCAACTCCAATTGAGGCCAATATGTTGTTCGGCGCGTAAATTCAGTATCGATCGCAATATATGAAGGCGAGGATGTATAAAGATCAGCAATTGCCGTTTCCAGCATTTGTTCATCACAAATATAATGTAAATCGTGGCTTGTCACAGTGATTGTCTGTTTGTTATTTACTATATCGTAGCATAATAAGTGATAAAAATCGAGCTGAAGAAATATTAAACAGGTAATTCATCCAAAGCATCGAGATTTCCTTCTTCAACCGCACGTTTGGCAAGTTCTGCCTTTTTCCATAATTTCAAGAGTTTAACAACTTGTTTTTCGCGCGCAGGACCGACAATTGCCGAATAAGCCTGCATGGTGCCACAAACCATACCAACAAGCAAACAAAGCTGTCCACGTGAATTGTAGTAATCTTGCTCGTTCGTTGGTGCATAAGGCGCCCATTGGAATGATGCCATCGCAAGTGCGGGAAATAAGATCATACCTAAACCAAATTTATCTTTCGCTATATCCCAAAAAATAGCTGAACATAAGCTGTAGTAGTAAAGAACTGGATGATAAAAATAATGATCCTTATTTTCAGCTGCTGCAATTTGTCTTAAATGTGTGCTTTCGTGTGGACGTCCATCTGTTTGAGATATATTTGAATCAGACATTTGCCTTCGTTGTTGTACTGCTGATTGGGGAATAGGTGATGTATTTAAACTGAGCTCAACTTCTCGACTATTTTCTTCACTAGCAAATGATGATACGCATAGAAAGAACGTACACATTAAAAAGGTATAAATATATTGCATTATGATAATCCTTATAACATATATAATTATATTATAATTAAAAAATTATTAATATATTGTTAATGTAAAATATTAAATATTTATTACATCCCCAGATTCTACATATTTTAGTTAAGTTTTATATCATTATTCTATCTATCTGCCGTCCTGACTATACACCAATGCCGTATATTAATTGGCTTCATGCGCATTTGGTGATAAAAGTAATAAGATATGTATGAAATATGAATGTAGTTAATGAAACCCGTAATTAGCTTAACGAATGCCAGTTTAACCTTTGGTGGAGATCCCTTACTTAATCAATGGACAATGCATCTACATGAAAAAGATCATATTTGCCTGGTTGGTCGCAATGGTTCAGGGAAGTCAACATTACTGAAAGTGATGAGCGGCTTGCAGGAGCTCGATTCAGGAACGCTTTTTAAAAAACCGTCCACTCGTGTGTCGTATTTACCGCAGCGTCTTATGATTACAGATCCTGAACAAATGACGCTTGATTATGTGCTTGCTTTTGCACGGGAAGATTATTTAGCGTCTGTCTATTTGACAGAATTAAAAGTCCCCCTTGATAAATCCCTTAAGCATCTATCGGGCGGCGAACAACGCCGTTTATCCCTTGCCGCCACGTTGTCTGAAGATCCTGACGTTTTATTGTTGGATGAACCAACAAACCATCTCGATATTGCCACAATTGAATGGCTAGAAGATTGGCTTAAAAACTTTCGCGGCGCTTTTGTGGTGATCAGCCATGATCGACAGTTTTCAAAAAACATATCAAATAAAACATGGTGGATTGATCGATCATGTTTCTATGAAAATAATCATGGGTTTGCCATGTTTGATGAATGGTCAGAGGCCATATGGGAACAAGAAGAACGCGAAAAAGCATGGCTTGACACACGCCTTCGCCAAGAGGCTCGCTGGATGCTACGGGGAGTTACAGCACGCCGCAAACGAAATCAAGGGCGTCTTCGCCGTGTAATTGCGATGCGTGAAGAACGCCGTCAACTTAAACACAATACCCGCCGCAGTGTAGAAGCATCAAATTTTCAAATGCAAGGGGGGAGCCAACTTATCTTAGAGGCATCAGGCATTACAAAAAGCATTAGTGAACGAACCCTTTTGAAATCGTTTGATTTGCGTTTAATGCGTGGTGATCGCATTGGTATTATGGGACCAAATGGGGCAGGAAAAACAACATTGATTCGTATGTTAGTTGGTGATTTAAAACCTGATGCAGGAACCATTAAACGGGGTGAAACAACATCCGTTATATACCTTGACCAGATGCAAGAAACGCTCGACCTTAATAAAACATTATGGCAAAATTTATGCCCTAATGGCGGTGATCATGTGATTGTACACGATCAGAGTCGTCATGTAGTGGCCTATCTTAAAGACTATTTGTTTGATGAAAATCAAATCCGTGGTATGACGCATATTTTATCAGGTGGAGAACGCAATCGCTTAGCCCTTGCAAAAGCAATGACACAACCGTGTGATTTTTTAGTTCTTGATGAACCAACAAATGATTTAGACAGTGATACACTGGATCTCTTGCTTGAAGTTTTAGACGCATTCCCTGGCACACTTTTAATTGTCAGTCACGACCGTGATTTCCTCGATCAGCTTGTAACAAGCCTTATTGTATTTGAAGGTGATGGTACAGCCATGGAATATGTTGGCGGCTATCAAGACTATGTGCGTCAGCGACAAACCACTATTACGATAAAAGAACAACCTAAAAAAATAGCAACAAATGATCAATCAAAGCAAGTTGAGCCACACGTAAAAACACGATTAAGCTATGCGGAGAAACGAGATCTTGAACAGCTGCCAAGGCAGATTGAGGTCTTGCAGGCTGAAATTAAAACAATTGAAGAAAAACTTAACGATCCCGCATTATATCAAAAAGACCCGTCTTTATTTGCATCACTCACACAAATATTAGCCGACACAAAAGATCAAATGGACATAATGGAAATGCGATGGCTTGAAATCGATGAAAAATCGAACTATTGAGAGAACGATATGCTTATCATCAATCAGCCCCATACTATCCCTGTAATGTTACCCACACAGGGGCATGATCAGACGGGCGTGGAAGCTGCCGTGTCGCTGCATCAACGCCTACATCAACAACCGTATCCATTGCCTTTGATGATAACAACAAATGATCAATCCGAAGACCATTATTACGTGAAAAACCGCCACTACGGTAATCCCACCAGGTATAAATCCCTTCTTTGTCTGGGTTTTGCGCACGCAAAACATCCGTCAATCCTAAATTAGTCAACGATCGCAGTGCCAACCGTTCTGGCACCGAACACAATACTTTACCGCGCCAGGTATCGGGGTTATAAACATCCAAATCATGGGGCGCTACATTAAAATCACCACCAATAATCAATTTCTCACCAAATTGCAAACGGTCTTCAACAAGACGAGAAAAAGCTTCAAAAAAACGCAATTTGTAAGCATATTTATCGGTGCCAACAGCTTCACCATTTGGCACATAAACACTGATCACACGGTATTCACCACCCACAACAGCCTCAATCACACGCGCCTGAAGATCATCGAAAAATGGGTTTCCACATGTGATGTCTTCAATACCACCTTTTGCCAAAATGGCGACACCATTATAGGTTTTTTGCCCAAAGGCAGCAACCTGATAACCAGCATCCTCTATGACCTCATAAGGAAATGCCTCCGTTTGACATTTTAGTTCTTGCAATAAGAGAACATCAGGCGCTGTTGATTGCAACCAATCACAAACAATTGGAAGGCGTGCCTTAATTGAATTAACATTCCAGGTCGCTATTTTCACATATAACCTTTAACGAATAACGTTCAACACACGACCATAACGCGCCATGAACGGCCACGTCCATGGCTGTGTCCATTTAGCTTCTGTTGAAAAGAACAATATTTCCGCACGACCAATTACATATTTTGATGGCACAAACCCAACAGCTTTTGACACGCGACTATCACTTGAATTATCGCGATTATCCCCCATCAAAAAATAATGCCCTTCAGGCACAACAAACTCTTCCGTATTATCTAAACGACCACTTCCCATTGGCCTCGCCTTTAAAATACGGTGTTTCACACCATTCGGCAATGTTTCAATATATTGCGGAATTACCAGGAAACGCCCCTCTTCATCCGTCATGTGATAATCTTCAATCTTCTCTAACGTAACAGGCTTTCCATTAATATGAAGAATACCTTGTTTAACCTGCACACGATCACCTGATTTCCCAACAAGGCGTTTAATATAATCCACTGGGTTTGGCTTTCCATCTGCCTCCGTATGTTTTGGGTTATGAAAGACAACCACATCTCCAATTTTTGGTTCCTGCCCCATTATACGATCATTGATCACATTCGGCGCAAATGGGAACGTATGATTGCTATATCCATAACAAAATTTACTCACAAACAAAAAATCACCAACCATTAACGTCGGATACATTGAACCTGACGGGATACTAAAAGGCTGATACAAAAACGTGCGAATAACCATCGCAACAACAAAAGCATTAAAGAAACCAATACCTTCTTTCCAAAGCCATGATTGCTTCATACGTTCATAGCTCGCTTTTCGTTCAGCACTTAAATAGTTAGAAATCATATATATTTATCCTTAATTAAATAGGTATCAGCCACATGAAACAATGACAAAGGCAATCCCATAGGGCGGCTCATCAGATAGCGATAAATTAATCTTAACGTTAGGGTAATCGTTTTGATGTCCTTTTCCAAGTACTTCTTCAACGGCTTGGTATAGATTCTTGTATGCAGAACCGCTCACCTTTAAAAAAGGTCTTCCTGTTGGTTCATGACGCACTTCCATATCATGCCAGTCAATACCACTCGTATTACCAATTGCCTTTAACATTGATTCTTTCGCTGCAAATATTTTTGCAAAACTATTGGCGGCTAGCTTGTTCTTTGCCAAACAATAGGTCTGTTCATAGGACGTAAAAACACGATTTAAAAAACGCTCACCATGTCGATTCCATATTTTTTGAATACGACGCATGTCAATAATATCTGTACCAACACCAATAATCATTAAATACGTTCCACCGATAGAATGAGTGGTATCGAGCGAATCGATGCCTTAAGATTTTGCAGATGCGTCACATCTTCAACTTCAACATCCACAAATAAATCCCAGAAATCCATCGTACGATTAGTAATTTTAATATTCACAATATCAGCCGCCTGCTTACTAATAGCGGTTGTAAGTGCAGCAAGTGCACCTGGCTTGTTAATAAATGTAATTTTAAGACGTCCAACATGACGATAACCACGTTCTTGCACATCATGCCATGCAAGATCAAGAATTCGATCAGGATCAGGATAGGTTGCAATCACTTCACACTCACTGGTATGAACGGCAACACCCTTTCCTGTTGTCACAACCCCGACAATATTATCACCAGGGAGCGGATGGCAACACCCCGCAAAATGCACCGCCATTCCAGAAATCAACCCATCAATGTAACTTGCAGGGTCATTTGCCGATGTTTTATGATTTCTTTGCGACACCTCGCCCGATGGAACTTCTTTTTTAGGACGTGGCTCATTTGTTACATAAGCAGCCGATAGCACCTCTTTTGCCGATTGAATCCCCTCACCTATTGCCGCATATAAATCATCTAAAATCAGATAATGAAATTTACCGAGGACCTTTGTAAAAATCTTTTCATTAAATGGCAGCGATTCTTTTATACAGCATTTCTGGAGAATTGTTTTTCCATGCTCGCTGTATTGCTGACGCTGTTGCCCTCGAATAAAGCGGCGAATGCACGCACGCGCCTTTCCTGTGACAACAAAACGCTCCCACGTTGGCGATGGGCTTTGTGCTTTTGAGGTAACAATTTCTACCTGATCGCCATTTTTAAGAGACGTTCGAAGAGGCATTTGCCGACCATTAATCTTTACACCAACCGTACGATTGCCAATTTCTGAATGGATCGCATAAGCAAAATCAACAGGTGTTGCCCCGCCTGGCAAGTTAATAAGCTCTCCCTTAGGCGTAAAGCAAAATACCTGATCCTGAAACATCTCAAGCTTTGTATGCTCCAAAAACTCATCAGGGCTCGATGCATGCTCTAGAATTTCAAGCAACCCCCGAAGCCACGCATATTGCTTCCCATCATGCGCTTTATCCCCTTGCTTATATTGCCAATGCGCCGCCACACCATTTTCACATACATCATGCATATCATTCGTTCGAATTTGCACTTCAATACGCTGATTCAAAGGCCCTATTAAACACGTATGCAATGATTGATAATTATTTGGTTTAGGTGTGCTAATATAGTCCTTGAATCGCCCAGGCACTACCATATAGTGACTATGCATAATTCCAAGCCCCTGATAACATTCAGACATAGAATTGACGAGAATACGAAACGCCATAATGTCTGAAAGTTGTTCAACCGTCACGTTTTTCTGCTGCATTTTGCGCCAGATAGAATAAGGCGTTTTAAGACGCCCACTTACATTGCAAACTAACCCAAAGCTACGCGTGACCTTATCAATATCAGCAATCACCAAATCAATCGTCTCGGTCGATGCTTGATGAATATAACGTAGACGACTTTTAATGGATTCGAAAATATCAGGCTGCAATTGGGAAAAAGCAATGTCTTCCAACTCGTCCTTAATACGATGAATCCCCATACGTTCAGCAAGGGGAGCATAAATTTCAAGGGTTTCATGCGCAATTCGACGACGTTTTGATTCTGATGACACATGATGCAGCGTGCGCATATTATGCAAACGATCCGCAAGCTTAATAAGCAACACGCGAATATCACTCGACATCGCCAAAACAAGCTTACGGAAATTCTCAGCTTGCTTCGACGCCTCAGACTGTAATTCAAGTTTTGATAATTTGGTAACACCGTTAACTAAATGCGCAACTTCAGGTCCAAAAAACTTTTCAATTTCTTCAATTGTCGCAACAGTATCTTCAACCGTATCATGCAAAAGCCCTGTAACAATCGACTGACTGTCCAGCTTAAGCTCCGTTAAAATACCCGCCACTTCAATGGGATGCGAAAAATAAGGATCGCCTGAATCACGTACTTGACTACCATGACTTTTAACTGAAAAAACATAAGCACGATTAATAAGATCCTCATCAGCATTTGGATCATACGCCTTTAATCGTTCAACCAGTTCAAATTGTCGTAGCAAAAGTGTTTCCCTTAAAAATTACAAATCGCCATCAACTTCATCTGAATATGTCACATCACTGAAAGAATCAGAATCATCACCGCCTAGTTTTTCAGCCGTTTCATCATCACAGTCATCATCCTCTTCACCGTCGTCATCATCAGCACGATCATCATCCCCATCAGATAACATACCACGCATTTCATCTTCCCAAATACCATGAGCACCAAGTGCATCTTGAACATCTTCATCAAAATCTGAATCATGTTCCTCAACAAAAACGTGACGTTGAAAACCACGAATCAAATTTTCACGCAGTGCTGGAATATCAATCGAACTCTCAGAGATCTCACGTAAAGAAACAACAGGGTTTTTATCGTTATCACGCGCAACAGTGAGCGGCGCACCCGCCGAAATCTCACGTGCACGTTTTGCGGCTAACAAAACAAGTTCAAAACGATTAGGAACTTTTAAAATACAGTCTTCTACTGTTACGCGTGCCATTTTTCTTGCCTTACCTTGGATGATTGTTAATAATTGCATTGATAATGTTAACACGTTCTGCTGTAAAACTTCTACAGAAAATCAAGGCTTTTTTATGACACGCATCCAATTAACAAATACAATTACCCATAAAAAAGAAATTTTCACCCCCATAAACCCACAACACATTGGTTTATATGTATGCGGCCCTACTGTTTATGACCGCCCTCATATTGGCAACGCACGTTCCGCCATTGCCTTTGATGTTTTGTATCGCCTACTTAAGCAATGTTACCCCAAAGTAACATATGTGCGTAATGTGACAGACGTTGATGACAAAATAAATGCACGCGCACGCGATTTAAACATTTCTATTCGCACCCTTACAACTGAAACCTTAGCCTATTACCACAGTGATATCGCCGCCCTTTCAGGATTACAGCCTGATATTGAACCGCGCGCCACGGAACACATTGATGAAATGATTGCGATGATCGAACAATTGATCAGCAATAGGCATGCTTATGCTGCCGAAGGACACGTTTTGTTTGATGTGCAATCTTATAAAAACTACGGCACTTTATCACGTAAAAATCAAGACGATCTCATTGCAGGTGCACGCATTGAAATTGCCCCTTATAAAAAGAATGCTGCCGATTTTGTGTTGTGGAAACCATCCGACGCACATACGCCAGGTTGGCAGAGCCCATGGGGTTATGGTCGCCCTGGTTGGCATATTGAATGTTCAGCGATGAGTGCTAAATACCTTGGTCAAACATTCGATATTCATGCAGGTGGCGTCGATCTTGTGTTTCCACACCATGAAAATGAAGTCGCCCAAAGTTGCTGCGCGCACGACACACAACGAATGGCAAACATATGGCTACACAATGGACACTTAACCGTTAATGGAGAAAAAATGTCTAAATCGCTCGGTAATTTTATAACCGTGCAAGACCTTCTCAAACACCACGATGGCGAAGTCATTCGATTAGCCCTCCTCTTAACACATTACCGTCAACCCCTTGATTGGACAGATCAACAACTGGTTCATGCCAAAAATATGCTTGATCGTTTTTATGGCGCCCTTAATTTAATAGCAGAGCCTATTAAACATGAAACACTATCCCCTCTTGTACACAGCGCACTGGCAGATGACCTTAATGTACCTGGTGCGCTTGCGGCACTCCATGACTTAGCTAATCAGATGTATAAAGAACCAACGATTGAAATAGCCTCAGCCTTAAAGGGAAGCGCTGCACTACTTGGTCTGCTGCAACGTTCACCAGCAGAATGGTTTCAAGGAAGCTCCAATATAGATACAATTGAGATCGATCGCCTTATTGCTGCACGTCATAAAGCAAAAACTGAAAAGAATTTTATTGAATCCGATAAAATTCGTGCACATCTTCTTGAAAAAGGGATTATATTACGAGATACACCCACTGGCACAACATGGCGCTGCGCCTAACTATACAAAACAATAAAAAAGGATCATACAATCATGAATAAAAGCTTTATATACGGTATTTGCGCCGCCTTTATCACTTTTGTCTTACTGAAAGTTGGCGGTAGTCTTCTTGACAAAAAACCAACAGTGGAAAATGAAGAAATCGTATTATCACTTATCGATATTGGCTTTCTTGAGAATACAAGCAGCAAACCAATGCCCACACACATTATAACCAAACATGACGGTGATCAAAAAGAAACATTCACCCTAGGTGATTTAAAAGGAAAACCTGTTATTCTGCATTTTTGGGCAACGTGGTGCCAACCATGCAAAGCCGAACTTCCTTTTTATAATAAATTCATTGCACAGCACCCTGAAATTAAACATGTTGCCCTCACCCCTGATGGCACAAAAAGCGATGCGATCAAGCAATTCCTTAGCACCAATAACCACACAAATGTACCTGTTATGACAGATGACAAAGGGGCGGTTGCTAAATATTTTGGCGTACAAGGATTCCCATCAACCCTTTTCATTAACAAGGAAGGTCAGTTAGTTGGCTTAATCGCAGGGATTGTTGATTGGAAAGATTCAAAAACAACAGAACTTCTTCTTAAAACATTCGCACAATAATATCAAAAAAAGACATTAAAAAAATAAAAGGGTGAAATAATATTTTTAACAATAAAATAATGTTAAATTTTAATAAAAATATTTGATTAATGAGCGCATCCTATTGTAAATATTATTCTTAGTAACACCGATTGGGTATAAGTATCCAATCACACTCTTTAAGGATTTATGTTTATGAAATTATGCACAACGATCATATTAGCCCTCTTTACATTAACCATTAACGCTGCATTAACACCTGCCCACACGGCAACCCGTCAAGTAATCTTACGTAACTTTGACCATTTAACCTCCTCAACAAATCAAATGCTGGGAACACGAGTCACAACAATGATGGCGCACCCTGAAATCAGTACACAAAAACTTGTGTTACCAAAACGCATATTTAAATCATTACCAAATGTAGATCCAGCCCTTTCTATTCAAAGAATATTAACCATAAATAAGATGTTGGGAAATACCTTAAAGTTTAAAACATCATTCACCCCTATGCCACTTATCCACTCTGTCCTTACGCTACACGAACAAGAAGATCTTACAAAAGCTATTTGCGATTCAATTCTTGATATCAATCTCATGCAATTTGAAAATATTGATACACAAGAAATGCCAAAAAATACAACATTAGACATTGGTCTTTTTACAAAATGGGAAATATGTAAAGAGATTTTTTGTCACCCTTTATTCGAGATATATAGTAATAACGCACCATCACAGGCAACTGAAAACAACTATACAGGGTGTTAAACATAAATTAAATCGAGATACAAATATCTTTAAATATACACCCCAGGTTATGACCCCTGGGGTTTTTATATAGCTTAACTTGAAATACAATTTAAAGAACACCTTATTTAATGAATATGATTTTTTTTAAGTCTTTCTCATATTCCTTTTTTTAATAAAAAACGCACGTTAAAATCCTGCATTCCAGGCAAAATCAATTAAATTTACGATCACATCTTTTGAAAACTTTATTCAAAATCAGCAAAAAAAACCAAAAGAAAACAGCACTTAAAAAATAAATAAAATAACAATAAAAACATAAAATTTAATTTCATATCATTTTCTTGTTATTTTAAATAAACAGTCTCTACAAAAATACAAATAGTGCTTTTACAGATACTCTCTCCTAAGATTTTATCTTTTTTAACCGCATTCAAAGCATTTTATATATTTATAATTTTAACCAAATTTAAAAAAAATAAATAAATAAATAGTTGAAAAATCAAGTATTAATCTTAAAAACCAATTTTTTTATTAATTAAATTATTGACAATTAGTTAACTTAATCTTATAAGATACATCAGCCTACAGGATTAAGTTCGCCTATACGTTGAAAAAATATGTAAAAAGCGCATTTAAAAAACAATAGGCAAAGTATTTAGATCGCAATTTTTAAGTTAATGGTTTTTTATGTTTGTCAACCGAGGATTCTGCAGAAATTCGTTTAAGCACGCCTTGTTACTGTCAACAATGCGCGTTGCAATGCCTGCTGTTTTGCTTTTAAACGCTGATGGCGTCATTGCCGAAACAGCATCTGAGCATTACGAAAAATGGCTTCCTCAGCTCGACTTTAATGCAAAATACGGCAATAAGCGCAATATTGGACGCGTTGGCGCCTTTGCACCACTTGCGCAAAACAATGATATGCTGAGCTACCTTGACCTTCGGTTTATGGGTGACTCCCGCGACAACAAAGAAATTAACGCAGGCTTAGGGCAACGCTGGATTGACAGAGACGCCGATCGCATCCTAGGTGTATTCGCCTACTATGACCGTCGTTTTTCTGAGCTTGGCAATGCAATTAATCAAGTTACACTAGGCGCTGAGTACTTAACATCAACCTGGGACTATCGTTTAAACGCATATGCCCCTGAAAGCAAGGTCTTTAAAAAAGAGACAACCGAGACTGTTACTGTCTCCAATTCATTTGCTGGTTACAAACAAATAGCGAACAAACAAGACTATGTAACCGTTCAAAAAGAAGTCCCCTTGCGTGGGCTTGACCTTGAAATTGGCAGATCCGTCCCTGGTGTGCCAAATTTACGTGTTTATGGTGGCAGCTATTATTACCAAGGACGCGCGGGCGTTGAATCCATCAGAGGGTATAGCTTTCGATCCGATTATGCCATCAACCGTTATCTGTCCATTCAAATGGAAGCTAAGCGTGACAATGTACGCAAAACCAATTTATATGTTGGCCTTGAAGTGCGTATTCCAATCGGTAAATCGGATGAACCAAATCGTCATCTAACGCCACTTGAACAACGCATGACCGAAGCCCCCATTCGTGACGTCGATATTATCGCCAATTCACGTCAAGATGTTATCGTGCAAGGCGCCCCGTACCAAGTCATCGAACACGATGGTATATACTTTATTGCCGATGATAAAATCAAAGATGGTTCAGAAAGACCAACCTACGAGGGGAACGGCACATTTGAAAAACCGTTTTTATTATCACAAAAAGACCAATTCATCGATTATATCATAAGCCGCGATCACGCCAAATATGTCCATATTTTGGATGAAGGTGGAAATCCAACAACACACATCACGCCAAAAAAAGATTATCTCGGTTATATTGGAAAGGTTGCAATTGCGCAATCGTATGCCCGAAAAATGTTAAAAACGTACCGCGCCCGAAAAGAGCGTGAACGCAATCAAATAGCACACCAAAAAGAGTTACATCAACAAACAATGCAGGAGCTGCTTCACGATCGTGTGACTCAAGAAGCAGCGCGTGCCGCACAGGCGCGAATGAGAAACACGACGCAGCAGGCTAGACGTGAACACTTAAGACAGCAGCGCCAAAGACAACAAAGAGCAGCACAAACCGCCGCTGCAAGAAACAACGCCCAACAAAGAGAAACAAACAGAAGAGCGGCCTGGGCAGCCGCACAAACAAGACTTACCCAAGAATTTGCGGCGTTTAATCAGGCACAGGCAAAACGGAACACAGCAGCAGCTAATCTGCAAGGCTTTGCCCAGATCATAAGAGCAAAAAAAGAACGGGATGCTTTGCGCGCACAAAAGACTGCCGCTACGTTGCTTCAAAATGCTTGGCGCATGAATAAGGCACGTAAAGCCTATCTCGGTAAAACTGCACAGATTCAAAAATTACAGAACTTTGCCCGTGTGACTCAAGCTAAAGCTAAACTTGCCCAGTTACGCACACAAAAAGCCGCTACGTTGATCCAAAACGCTTGGCGTGCACACACAGCACAACAAAAATACGGTGCAGCTGTTAAGGGAATCAAAGCGATTCAAACCGCATGGCGCCGCAGTCATGCCCAAAAAACCTTTGCGAAACAAAAAGAAGCCGCATTGAGACTTCAAACGTTTGTACGCATGAAGCAGGCTCAAAACGTTTATCAACAACAACTCAGTAGTGCGCAAACAATTCAAGCACACATTCGTGGATTCGTGGCGAAACAAAAGTTCGCTAGACAACAAAAAGCCATCCTTGCCATTCAAAAATCCTGGCGTGCGCACACAGCGCAGCAAAAATATGGCACAACTGTTAACGGGATCAAAGCCATTCAAACCGCATGGCGCCGCAGTCATGCCCAAAAAACCTTTGCGAAACAAAAAGAAGCCGCATTGAGACTTCAAAGCTTTGCACGCATGAAGAATGCGCAAAACGTTTATAAAAAACAACTCAGTAGTGCGCAAACAATTCAGGCACACGTCCGTGGGTTTGTGGCGAAACAAAAATTCGCTAGACAACAAAAAGCCATCCTTGCGATTCAAAAATCCTGGCGTGCGCACACAGCGCAGCAAAAATATGGCACAACTGTTAACGGGATCAAAGCCATTCAAACCGCGTGGCGCCGCAGTCATGCCCAAAAAACCTTTGCGAAACAAAAAGAAGCCGCATTGAGACTTCAAACGTTTGTACGCATGAAGCAGGCGCAAAACGTTTACAAACAACAACGCCTCAGTGCTATCAAAACACAAGCACTCGTCCGTGGAGTTGCAGCGAAACGTGCCTTTACTAAACAAAAAAGTGCAATTCTAGCCATTCAAAAATCCTGGCGTGCACACACAGCACAGCAAAAATATGGCACAACTATTAACGGAATCAAAGCCATTCAAACCGCGTGGCGCCGCAGTCATGCCCAAAAAACCTTTGCGAAACAAAAAGAAGCAGCATTGAGGCTTCAAAGCTTTGCACGCATGAAGAATGCGCAAAACGTTTACAAACAACAGCGCCTCAGTGCCATCAAAACCCAAGCACTCGTCCGTGGAGTTGCAGCGAAACGTGCCTTTACTAAACAAAAAAGTGCAATTCTAGCCATTCAAAAATCCTGGCGTGCACACACAGCACAACAAAAATACGGTGCAGCTGTTAAGGGAATCAAAGCGATTCAAA
>CANKZX010000027.1 GCA_947488275.1 Alphaproteobacteria bacterium
TCGGCACAGAAACGGTGGATCAAATTAAAAGGAGCCCATCGTGTTGCAGAAGTGATAACGGGAGTCAATTTTGTTAATGGAATTGCCCAGAACGACATAAAACAAAGAGTCGCCGCTTGATCCTAAACACAACTTTCGGCCATAGCTCGGAAATGAATCTCCTTATACAATTCGCGCCCATGCGATTTTTCATGAAACCACACCTGATGATAATGATGGCTTAACCTCTCACATAAACATTGAATTGGATGAAAACTCTAATCAAGATGAAAATGATGAGGGAAAAAGAGTAGGTCTAACCAATCTAGAAAATGGGAATGTTCAATCCCATGCAGGAACTTTGTCACCCAATAATATACACCTAACGAATCTGCCTGAACGTGCCCTTAGGGACAATGAAATCTATTCATTCGTGTCAAAGATTACAGGTCGAAATGGACATAATAGTCAGGTTAAGGCCGATACCCTACACATTCTTGCAGGAAATACTATACGGGAGAAAATCTACGAAATCGCACAACGTAGCCAAACTGTAGATGCATTTATGGACAACTTAAGAAACGTTACACATGAGGCACCTCTCACAGGATTCACGCCACACCTTAAGAAAATGGAACGTTTTATAGCAGAATAGGGATATACCCAACACCGATGATTTTCAGCAGAAGATAATTTTATCATACCTCATCATCACGAAAAAGCCGAAAGCCTTTTGTGGTGATCCAGGGCTGTTGCGTCGAAAATGGCTGTTACGTCAGAAATGCCTGTTACATCGAAAATGTTTGTTTTTCTGGATATACACACTTGCTGCGCAGGTTCGCCATGACGGCAGAATTGCTAAAAATCATCGGTGCTGAGTATAGTAGCCAATATATGTTGCTTTGATCAAAGCAGACACCTCCATCTAATGCAGTTTCTTGCCATTTGGAACGATGGGATCAACGGTTACCAGGCAAATGCTACCCGCCGCATCCGCAAAACCAACCAACAGAAACTGCGATATGAAACCGCCTATATTTTTCTCGCCCAAATTAACGCAGCCAACAATTGAACGCCCCAGCAATGTTTCTGGTGTATAATGCGCTGTGACTTGCGCAGAAGTTTGCAAAACGCCAATTTCAACGCCAAAATCAGCCCATATTTTAAAGGCAGGTTTACGGGCTTTTGGAAATTCTTCGACTTTTACGATTGTGCCAGACCTAAGGTCAACCTTCTCAAAATCATCATATGTAATTGTCGTCATATATTGCCTCCGTTATAAAACTTATAAAAAACACAAAATCATGTCAACAGCGTTGACAGAATTTCCAACGTCCACTCAAAATGTATTTCAAGATATTTTTCCAAGGCTCACTATAAACCTCAATTCGGGATTACGTTTTAATAAAACCCTATACTCCCGGCCGTTATGGCGAACCAGCGTAAGCTGGTGTGGCCATCCAGAAAAATAATCTTTTTGAGCAAAATAGCCACTTCCGAAAGAGCAGTCACTGGATCACCACAAAAGCCTTCAGCTTTTTCGTGATGACGGTAGGAGACATATAGGGTTTTCTGTTATCTAATCCCGAACTGGGGTTATGAACATGTTCTTCTCATTTTTCAACGCTTTCATTAATCTTTCATTAAACATTTAAACCCTATGCTGATGCTATAGCCTTCAGCCAAAAGCAGTCTATCATTGTGTTGAAAATCGTTTTGATTCTTGTTTTTTCCGTGGTGCATGCCGATGCATTCTTTAAGTTTTTCTCGACAGCTGAACGCACCAAATTCACTGCCCTTATGGAAAATACAGGCATCATAAAGGAAGAGCAAAAGCGAATTGAAGATAAAATACTAAAACTGGATTCAGGGTCAGGTCAACGCCTTGAAATTATGCGTTATCTTGCAAAAGGATTACGAAGACCTGCAGGGGACACACTAACGTGGGATAAAATTGACGAACATAACCAACCGATTGATGTCTCGCAAGCGCCAGTAGAGCCAACAAAATCCGTCAAAAATGCACCGCCACCTAAAAACCTAGCCGCTGATTTTATCGATGCCATCTTGGATTTAACAGCCTATCGTATGATCATTGCCGAAGCCATTGCGGGAGAACGTGAGCCAGGACCAATACTCGGGTCAACAACAGATCCAACAACGGGCGCAGACATCCCCATTCCTAATCCTGATTATTTTGCCTTAATTAACAATGCGATGCCTATGAAAGACCGCCTTGCTTTAGTTAATTTATTTAAAATTGCTGATGGGACTAAAATTCCTGCTATTAAACTTATACTCTTTAATATCTTTAAAAATCATCAAGATCAGCAGCAACGATCCAAAATGATCCACACATTTTGTGCACTGAATGCCAAAGCTTTGCAGGAAAAATTAACGCGTTTTAATGCGTTAAAAGGATCAATGAATTATATTCAAGCACTCAACACGTTACGAGTAGAGTTATTGAGCATCCATCTAAAATCAAAAATCTTTGAATTATTATTACCCAATGCTGACCCGCAAAAAAGTGATGAATCCCTTGATAAGATCGTTGTTTATGACTCAGCAACCCAAAAGACAATTCTTGAAAATTTAAATAAATTAATTGCATTTCTGCCATTGGATAACCCAGGACATCCCACACTCAAACACGATTTAATGACACTTTTTGGGACTCTTGCATCCAAAATCCCATCAAATATTGAGAATCTAATTGATGTTGTTAATAATCAACTGGGCGCAAAGACATGGGCAACCAAACAAAAGGTCATCATTGTACAGGCCATTGCCGAAATGACCGTTTCCATACGCAATAAAATTGGCACTCAAGGGGGGCGAATCCTTCGAAATTACAAAGACAAACCTGGGCAAGAACTCAAACAAGCGATGGATAGCTTAGTTAAAAAGCATGGCAGTACAGAAATGAGCCATCACGAATTTGCAATTATTGCGGATGAGGAAGAGGCAGAAGAAGAAGCCGCACTAACCACATTCAAACAAACACGCACAACAACAAGCCCTATTGCTACACAGGAAGAGCCAAAAGCAAGTCACGTGAGCATGCTTTAAAACTCTGGCTCTGGGATTAGGTAACAGAAAACTTTATATGTCTCCTACCGTCATCACGAAAAAGCCGAAGGCTTTTGTGGTGATCCAGCGGCTGTTATTGTGGAAATGCTTATTTTTCTGGATAGCCACACCTGCTTCGCAGGTTCGCTATGACGACGGATGTTGCGTTTTTTCATATTTAATCCCTGGGGTTTTAAAGACAATCCACAACACTAAAAAAAATCCCTGCGTAAAACAGGGATTGTGTAACACTTAGATGAATCTAAAAAAACAACTACTAGGCAGCGGCTTCTGCGCGCGCCGCTTCAGCTTTTGCACGTTCTTGCGCTTTTTTCTTTGGCGCCGCTTTATTTGGATTCTCTGGACGCGCTTTTTCAGCAACTAAATTTGCACGTGACAAAAAGAGCTGCACACGGTCTGTTGGTTGCGCACCAACGGAAAGCCAGTATTTAATACGCTCTTGGTTCAACACAACACGCTCTGCGTTATCTGATGCCAACATTGGGTTATATGATCCAACGCGTTCAACAAAACGACCATCACGTGGTGATGTTGCTTCTGCTACAACAATACGATAGAACGGACGCTTTTTTGCACCACCGCGGGCTAAACGAATTTTTAATGCCATTTTTTTCTCCTTAAAAAACATTACTACTATAATTAAATATGATATTTTTTTCAAAACGTTTCGAACATTCATCACATAAAACATGCAAACAAATCATCATTTTATGACAGTGCATACTAAAATCAATGAATACTCGAACTTAATTAATGATCAACCACCAACAAAAGACGCTACCTGCCAAAAAGATTACCAAGCGCACTTGGCAACATTCCCTTTATTCCCTTTTGTTCAAGTTTCCCCATTTTCTTCATCATCAACTGCATCTGTTGATGTTGTTTCAGTAAACGATTCACATCAGAAACCTCAACGCCCGCCCCCTTTGCAATACGCCGTCTGCGCGATGCATTAAGAATCTGCACGTTCTTACGTTCCTGCTTTGTCATCGAATAAATAATACCCAATTGCCGACGAATCATTTTATCATCGATACCCGAATCAGCAATTTGATCTTTTATTTTCCCCATACCAGGCAAAAAACCCATCAATGTCGAAAGCCCACCCATTTTAAGCATTTGCTGAATATGGGATGCCATATCATCCAAGTCAAATTGACCTTTTTGCATCTTTTTAGCAAGTTTTTCAGCATCTTCTTGCACAACAATATCGGATGCACGCTCAACAAGACTAACGATATCCCCCATATCAAGGATACGATCAGCAAGACGTTGTGGATAAAAAACCTCTAAATGATCTGTTTTCTCGCCAACGCCTAAAAACTTAATTGGGCATCCTGTCACGGCACGCATCGAAAGCGCTGCACCACCACGACTATCGCCATCAATACGCGTCAGAACAAGTCCTGTGATACTTAAAATGGCTTTAAACCCTTCGGCAATACGAACGGCATCTTGCCCTGTCATCGCGTCAGCAACCAGCAATGTTTCAATAGGATTCGTTGCAACCTGAATCGCTCTAACTTCATCCATCAGGGTATCATCAATATGCAAACGACCCGCTGTGTCATAAATCACAACATCAAAGCTACCTTGACGGGCACGTGCCTTTGCCCGTTCAACAATCTGCAACGGCTTTTCATCAGGGATAATCTCAAGTGATTCAATATCAAGGGCTTTTGCCAAAACCTCAAGCTGATGCTGGGCTGCGGGGCGATAAATATCAAGAGAAACCAACAACACACGCTTTTTCAAACGCTCTTTAATATGCTTCGCAATTTTTCCAGACGTGGTTGTCTTACCCGACCCTTGCAAACCAACCATTAAGATGTTCGCAGGCGGCGTTGTCGCCAAATTTAGTTCAACCCCATCCGTGCCAAGCAAATCGATTAAATGGTCATGAACAATTTTAATAACCATTTGACCAGGGGAAATACTGCGAATAACCTCTTGCCCAAGCGCACGAACACGTACTTGTTCAACAAAATCCCTTACCACAGACAAAGAAACATCGGCTTCAAGAAGGGCTATACGAATTTCACGCAAAGCACTATTAACGTCATCTTCTGATAAAAGACCACGACCACGAAGTTTATCAAATACCGTCGTTAAACGCTGGCTAAGATTTTGAAACATTTAAAGTACACTAAATTCTAAGTATCATTAATCTAATTGGCTTTTATAAAAAAGACAATACTAAAATGGATAATGGGAAGTTAGATGACCTAACCATTCACTGTTAGTGATCTATAATTTTCGTAATACACGCCCTAAATCATATCATTCGCAAATTGCACATTTAAAATGCGCTGTTCCAAATTATGATCAGCATCGAATAACAGAGAAAATTCGGTTGTGGTATCTTCTTTAATGCACACATGACGAATATCATGAATTGTTGTGCAATCGGCCGTTACATGCACAGGTCTTCGTGTGACATCTTCAACCTCTATCACAATTTCAGCTGTATTTGGAATAATGGCGCCGCGCCAATGACGGGGCATAAATGGATTTAAGGGCGTTAGGGCAAGCAATGGAATACCGAGTGGAATAATAGGACCATGCGCTGAAAAATTGTAGGCCGTGCTTCCTGCTGATGTCGCAACAATGACGCCATCACCAATAAGACTATTCATACGCACAACACCATTGATTGCAATTGATAATCGGCATGTTTGATGTGTTTGGCGCATCAGGGTTACTTCGTTAATTGCAATTAATGTATGCTGGTTCCCATTCGTTTGCGTTGCCTCCAATGTGAGTGGATGCAACTTTGTAATCGTTGCTTTTTTAATACGATTCACCAAATCAGAGATATCATCATAATTAAGTGCATTCATTAAAAACCCAACAGTACCGCAGTTAATGCCATAAATGGTGCCACGCCATCGTGGCTTTCCTGCCCTGTTGAACTGTGTATTAATGCGATGTAATGCTGTTAGCATATAACCATCGCCACCTAAGACAACGATAACATCAGCGTCCTCAATGGCACACATCCTAATATGTTCAGCAATCTGTTTATAATAACGTTGCGCCGCTTCGGAACGTGAAGCATCTACATATATCATCATGAGGTTGTTCTATCTAAAAAATTGATTAGGGCATTGATTGTTGAACTGATGAATTCTGCACACATTTAAAACCATTAAGTAATTGCATCGCTACATGGCGCAAGCACGTTTCGTAGGTATCGATTGATAATGATAAATTATCACCTTCATAGTTTAGAGGGGCGAGTGGAATTTGATATTCTGTGGCTAATTTTTGCAATAATGGATGTGCCATTTTGCTACCCTCTCCATTAAAGAAAAAAACCTTAATAAGCTTTTCGTCACTATTTGCATCAAGCTCATCTTTAAGTTTCTGTAAATGCTTTGGGGATGGGGGCATATCAGGCTCTTCACTAAGCACCCCTTTAATCGTAAAGCCAAATTGATTTTCCATATAATAAAGTGAATCATGATCAATAAGGGCTATTTGGCTCCGAAGAGGTGCTAATGTGGCAAGTAGTTCAAGTTTAAAGGCATTTAGTGCACCTTCAAGTTTGACAAGATTTGCGGTAAAAGTATCTTTATGGGCAGGGTATTTTGTACTTAACGTTTTCTCAATAAATCGGGCGCAGTGTTTTGCATTCTCAATATCAAGCCAAAAATGCCCATCTATTGACATATGTTCGTGAGAATGGTCATGCGTATGAGATTTCGTTTTTTTATCATTAGCATGAGTATGTTCGCAGCAATGCGAACATCCAACTGAAAAAAGACCACCTGTTCGTTGAGGGTAAAGGCGAAGACCTGGCGCCTCTTCAAGTGTTACCAACTGATCAGTAGGAATTGCTTTGAGCAAAGCTTTTGCCATCATCGTTTCATAGCTTGAACCAACCCAAATAACCAAACTAGCTTCACTTAACGTTCGAATATCACTTGGGGCAAGACTTAATGTATGGGTTGATGATCCTCGTTTATCACACAACAATGTTGGCGTTAACACACCATCTGTAATCGCGGCTACAAGACCGTAAATTGGTTTAATCGTCACAACAATGGAGGGAGTTGAAACATTGGACGTTTGCACAACACTAAATACAGGAAAATTAAACAAAATGCATAGATTAAGAATATAAAAAATAATACGTTTTAAATGTGTCATTGTTATTTTTTCAAGAATCATTACCTGACAGCATCATAGAGCGTTCTTTAAACGAGCACAAGAAATACAGACTAAAGAAATAGACGTTGACGTGTCTTTTTAGACGCATACATCTATAACTGCCTCGTAAACATGCCACTTCAAATGTTTTCTGTTGAATTTTAAGCATCAATCCTATATTATATGTTCTAATTGTATACATGTTTGTTGCATGTACGCTTAACCCTTAACCCGTCGGGCGTGACGTGAAAAAGCCATCTTAAGGAAAATACATGGAATTAAATACAGCAAACCAAAAAGAAAGCTTTGCAGCTCTTCTTGAAGATTCAATGTCAGGTCAACTTTCCTTTGAAGGAAAAGTCGTACGCGGTCTCGTTGTTGCGATACAAAATGATTTTGCAATCGTTGACGTTGGTCTCAAATCAGAAGGTCGTGTCCCATTAAAAGAAATTAACGCACGTGGTCTTGGTGAGAACATTAAAGTTGGTGATTATTTAGATGTGTTCGTTGAACGTATTGAAGATCGCAATGGTGATGCAATGCTCAGCGTTGAAAAAGCACGTCGCGAAGCCGCATGGATGGAACTTGAACGCGCGCATGAAACAGGTGTTCTTGTAAATGGCGTTATCTTTGGAAAAGTTAAAGGCGGTTTTGCCGTTGACTTGAATGGTGCTGTTGCGTTCTTGCCAGGTAGTCAAGTTGACATTCGTCCTGTACGTGACGTTGGGCCATTGATGAACTTGGTTCAACCTTTTAAACTCCTTAAAATGGATAAGAGCCGTAGCAACATCGTCGTATCACGTCGTTCGGTTCTTGAAGAATCACGCGCAGAAGCACGCAGCGAATTGGTCTCACAACTACAAGAAAATCAAGTGCTTGACGGTATCGTTAAGAACATCACTGATTACGGTGCGTTCATTGATTTGGGTGGCGTTGACGGTCTGTTGCACGTAACCGATATTTCATGGCGTCGTATTAATCACCCAGCAGATGTATTGAAGCTTGGCGAAACAATTAAAGTAATGGTGATTCGTTTCAACAAAGAAACGCAACGCATTAGCCTTGGTATGAAGCAGCTTGAGGAAGATCCCTGGAAAGGCAAAGAAGCCATGTTTACGCCTGGCTCACGTCATAAAGGTAAGATCACTAGTATTGCTGATTACGGTGCATTCGTTGAATTGGAAGGTAACATTGAAGGGTTGATTTACGTAACCGAGATGAGCTGGACAAAGAAAAACGTTCACCCAAGCAAAATCGTTTCATTGGAACAAGAAGTTGATGTTGTGGTTCTTGAAGTTGATGCGGCCAAACGTCGTATTAGCCTTGGTCTAAAACAAGGAACAGAAAACCCATGGAAACAATTCTTGGATGCACATCCTGTTGGCAGCGTTCTTGATGGCGTTATTAAAAACATCACTGAATTTGGTTTGTTTGTTGGCGTAAGCGATTCACTCGATGGTATGATTCATTTGTCCGACCTTTCATGGGAAAAGACAGGCGAAGAAGCTGTTAAGGAATACACGAAGAATGCAACGATTCAAGTTAAAGTTCTTGATGTTGATCACGAAAAAGAACGGATTAGCCTTGGTGTAAAACAATTAACAAACGATCCAATCGAATCAGCGGCATCAACCTTTAAAAAGGGCGCAATTGTAACGGGTACTGTTTGTCAAGTAACAGACAAAACAGTCGATGTTGAAATTGAAGGTGGCACAATCGGTACGATTAAAAAGGCAGACCTTTCACGTGATCGTGACTTGCAACGTCCTGATCGTTTCGCTGTCGGTGAGAAAGTTGACGCAAAAGTCTTGTCTGTTGATAAAAATACACGCCGTGTGAATTTGTCGATTAAAGCCCGCGAAATTGATGAAGAAAAAGAAGCAATGGCTGAATATGGTTCATCTGATAGTGGCGCAAGTCTTGGCGACATTCTAGGTGCAGCTATGAAAAAGAAAGCAAATACAGCAGACTAATTGATTCATTAAGCTATGTTTAAGAACAGAGAGAGGGGCATTCGTTTGCCCCTTTTTCTTTGGACATATTTTTCACTTTCATGTATAAAGCAAATAGGTGGCATGTCTTTTTTCTGCCTTCTCAATAATTGATTGCTCAATATAAAAGAAAGTAACTGTTATGAATTGGCTTACAAATTTTGTAAAACCTAAAATTGAAGCATTAATCCATCGCAATAACATTCCTGATAATCTTTGGACAAAGTGCCCTAAATGCGAACACATGTTGTTTCACAGGGACTTACAAGAAAACCTATTCGTTTGCCATCATTGTCAACACCATATGCGTATTGATGTAAAGGCACGCCTTGAATCATTATTCGATGAACAAAACTATGTCGAAATTGATGTGCCAAAAGTAATCGCTGATCCTCTTAAATTTAAAGACTCTAAACGTTATGTCGATCGTTTAAAAGAATATCGTCATAAAACGAATCGTCAAGATTCAGTGATTGTCGCTTATGGGCAAATTAGTCGAATCCCATCCGTTATTGCTGCCTTTGATTTTAATTTTATGGGCGGTTCAATGGGTCTTGCCGCAGGTGAGGCGTTGTTAAAGGCATCTGAACATGCCATTAAAACACATTCCCCCCTTATTGCGATATCCGCATCGGGTGGCGCACGTATGCAAGAAGGTATTTTATCATTGATGCAATTGCCACGATCAATCATTGCCGTGCAACAGGTAAAGGAAGCAGGTCTTCCTTATATTACAATTTTAACAGATCCAACAACAGGTGGCGTAACGGCGTCATTTGCCATGCTTGGTGATGTGTCTATTGCCGAACCTGACTGTTTGATTGGCTTTGCGGGCGCTCGTGTTATTGAAGAAACAATTCGTCAAAAACTCCCCGAAGGCTTTCAGCGCGCTGAATATTTGCTTGCTCATGGTATGATTGATATGGTGACACATCGTTCCCAGATGAAACAAACACTTGGACAATTGCTAACACATGTCATGCCAAATAGGTCGTCAACATATGCCACAACTCGTCGATCTGCTTGAACAAGCAACATATTTGCACCCCAAAGCTATTGATTTATCGTTGGGGCGCTGCCGTGATCTTTTAAGAAAGCTCAATAACCCTCACCGTCGAATCCCACCTACGTTTCATGTGGCTGGAACGAATGGAAAGGGATCAACAATTGCGTTTGCCAAACAAATACTTGAAGACAATGGATATGCTGTTCATGTGTATACATCGCCCCATCTTGTACGTTTTAATGAACGTATTCAGATTGCAAATTGGCGGTCACTATTCGCCTCCGATGATGCCTATGATCAATTGTTAGCAGACACATTAGCGGAAATTCTACAGGTAAATGCAGGCGCACCTGCAACACAGTTTGAAATCATTACATGCCTTGCCTTTTTATTATTTTCACGCTATCCCGCTGATTATGTGTTACTAGAGACTGGGCTTGGTGGGCAATATGATGCAACGAACGTAATTGAAAATCCAATCATGACAGCGATTACGTCCATTTCATTTGATCATACAGAATACCTTGGTTCTGAAATAGCCGATATTGCCTTTGCAAAGGCGGGTATTATAAAAAGAAACGTTCCTGTTATGATTCCCCATATTGACTATGTGCATATATTTCCCCCCGTTGCACGTCACATTATTCGTGATGTGGCGAAAGGGCTAAATGCGCCTGTCCTTCGTGCAGCAACACGTAGAAATTTTGAAAATCTAGGCTTGTTAGGGGATCATCAAAAACTAAATGCGACTGTAGCACTTTGCATGATTTATGCCACCGACATTGTCTTAACACAACCCATTGAACCATCATTACAGCGCACAAGATGGGCGGGTCGTCTTCAAAAAGTAATGTATGCAAGCACCCCATTATGGTTAGATGGCGCCCATAATGAAGAAGGCGCAATGGCTTTAGCAAAGGCACTCAAAGACATAACACATGAAAACACGACACATGTACCAACATCAAGCATTGAACAAACCAGAACTTCACCATCAAAACAATGGACATTCTTTGTACATATCAAAGCACGAAAAGATGTTGCCGCTATTTTGGCGCATTTCGCCCCTCTTGCAAAGGCATTTTACATCATGGACATACCGATTGATGGTGGCGAATTAGCACCCGTAAATGACATGATTGACATAGGAAAATCTTTGGGTGTTGACACCCATGTACTAAAGAGTGTTAATGCTATGAGCACCATCATAAAAACAACATCTGAACCGTTTATTGCAACAGGATCATTGTTTTGGGTTGGGGAATTATTAAAAACGACTACGATTAACCCTTGAAATAGGCAGAAAAATACATGTCGTTTATTCCATTGACGCATCGCACAATTATTGAACTTAAAGGTGACGATTCAATTTCGTTTTTGCAAGGGCAAACAACGAATGATATGGGGCGCCTTACACGTGATACGTGTCTTTACACAGCCTTTTTAAATCCACAAGGCAAGTTTATGAATGATGCTTTTATCCTCATGAAGGCGGCTGATCATCTGTGGCTTGATGTGGAAACAGACTATGCCATCCCTCTCCTTAAAAGACTAACACTGTATAAATTGCGATCGAAAATAACACTGCAACTGCGTATTGATATTGGCGTGTATGCGTGTTTTGAAAAACCTAAGGATGTGTCGTCAGAAATAATCGATGTGGCTGATCCACGATCCATAGAAATGGGTTGGCGCCTTTACACAACCACACCACAAAGTGCTGATATACCGATATCTGTGTATGATGAAAAACGCATATCCTTACTGATTCCTGATGGAGCCCGTGATATCCCGTATGAACGTGGCTTTATTATGGAATATGGATTTGATCGCCTTGGTGCCATTGATTTTCAAAAAGGTTGCTATGTTGGGCAAGAATTAACAGCACGCATGCATTATCGGAAATTAGGCAAACGACAATTGGCATGCGTTGTGTTTGACGGTACCCCCCCTGATCGTAATACGGATATCATGCAAGATGGCGTTAGTGTTGGCACAATTCGTTCAACCTGCGGCCATCTTGCCTTGGCGCATATCCGAACAGAAGCTATCGGACAAAAATTGATGGTTGATGGGCAACTTATCCATATCCAAAAGATCATATGACGTTATAAAAATACGAGAGAAAGTGATGAAAACAATAGCGCTTTTCCGAGAATCACTTTACAAATAGATAATATGAGTTTTTTGATTACAAACAATCTTAGATTATTTTATGAAAAATGCATTGGAATTTTATGACAGATATTCATCATTATACAGCGCTTAGGCTTATGGCAGAAGATACAACACATGTGCTTGCGCTTGCGTCTCATGTGCAAGATGGTTTGTTCCCCATCACATCAATGACATTTGATTCAAATGCCAATACATTTACCTGCCTAATTAATCGTTTTTGTTGGGAAATGTGTGATCATTTTGATCATCATCAGTCGTATTTCAGAGTCCACAGTGGCCTAACCATTTATCATGCAACAAACGTTTATAAGCGTAATTTTCATCAAAAAAGTGCAGAGCGTGTGTTGAATTTACTAACAATCTCCATCATTCAAAATGAAAGCGATAGCGGTTATTCAATTCGACTTCTTTTTTCAGGTGATCGGGAAATTGATATTCAAGTGACACAAATTAAGTGTGTGCTTAATGACTTTCAGCATCCATGGCCAACAAAGACAAAACCAATACATTGGCATGAACATGTTGAGGCGCTGAATATGGCCTCAGCCCCCTTTTAGAACGCGCGCTTTCTCACGTCCCCAATCACGATCTTTAATAGCAGCGCGTTTATCATGCGTTTGCTTACCGCGCGCCAGCGCAATTTCAAGTTTGGCAAGCCCTTTGCCATTAAAATAAAGGCGCAAGGGAACAATGGTCATCCCTTTCTTTCGAATGGAGCCTAAAAATTTATTCATCTGACGTTTGCGCATCAATAATGGGCGTGGACGTTTTTCGGCATGACCAAAATTACGGGCTTGTGGATAGATTGAAATCGTTGCATTAATCAAATAAAGACCTGCAGCATCGTTTCCTTCCTCTTTAAATTCACCGATAAAAGCCTCGTTAATACTTGTTTTTCCAAGACGGAGTGATTTAACTTCGCTACCCATAAGCATAATACCTGCTTCAACGATTTCAATAAGTTCATAATCGAAGCGTGCACGTTTGTTAAATGCAATAACTTTATAATTATCTGTTGTTTTGCTCATGGTTTTGGACTCGTGTTCAAATCATATCGTTCGCCGAATACATCACAAAACGTGAAACATCATTCGAAAAAAGTATTTTGATCAAAATCATATCATAAAATCAACGTTTTAGATAGAGCAACATGATGAAGATATAAAAACATCCGATAATTGACATAGGCTAATCATCGGATGTGTATCTTACATGCACACAACATACGCGCAAAACGCTGCACAACTCACTTTGAGTTCATCAATCAGCCAAGTTAATCGTATTAGCAAAACACCCATGTTCATTTCCCATCGTGATGGAGGCTGGCACAATCGGTGCCACCGTCCCTGTCATAACACGTTTGATAGGCATTGAACGGGCATCCATGTTCTTTTCAATGATAATCATACTATCGACGAACTTAATACTTTTCACCCATTGGAAACAATAAACCTCATGCGGGCTTAAATTTGCCTTAAAGGCATCATCACGAATATGGAAATAATTAACAAGATCAACAATCTTTTTAAAATATTCAATGGTTGTGCCGATTTTATTTAAACCACCTTCCCACTGATCCCAATACGATGTATGGGTATCCTCAACCACAAAATAACCACCTGGTTTAACAGATTTAAATAAATAGGTGAAGCTTTTTATAACGTGCGAACAAAGGTGCGAGCCATCGTCAATGATGATATCATATGTTTGATTGCCCAAAGCTTGAAGTTGCATTTCATCTGTCGCATCAAAACAGGATGTGCGAATACCATCCCCCAAGGTCATATTGCATACAGATTTTTCAATATCAATCCCATGGATATCTGCTTGCAGGCCAAAATATTTCTTCCAAATCTGCAATGACCCGCCATTTTGAACGCCAATCTCAAGAAGATTCATCGGCTTATTTTGATATTTTCGAAAATGAGCATCATACTCATAAATGTAATTTTCCCATTTATCCGAAATATTGCCTTTGTGACTTTTAAAGACTTGCGCAAGGCTTTGACCATGCCCTGCAACAGCAGGTGTGTGAAGAGATAGACTAATGCATAATAAACTGCCAAATGCTATAAGTTGTTTTTTTAACATGATATTTTCGTTCTCTAATAATAAATATTTATTAAAATTATTACTGATAAGAATCCTTGCGTCAATTCAAAACAAGCAGTGCTTCCAATTCATTATGCTGCATGATATGGTACCTATATTAAATATTTAAATGATATTGATCATGACGGCGACTATTCAGCAAAAAAGTTTATTCGGCGCTAAAGATACTCCCATTGGTGGAGCAAAAGAAAAAGCGGCAAAACCGCCTGCAGTCGCCCGTGCACCATTGCCCCCACTTGATCTGTCTAATGGGTTTGATAATACGGAACTTCGTGCAGAAGCTGTTTTTTGGCATCGTCTTATTATTAATCAGCAATTACGCCACATTCATGATGTAAAATCACGTAAACGTTTTACCCGCGCTGTGCTGTCTGAAATGAAAATTAAACAAGGGCGCTTAACACCAGAAATTCTAACCCGTGATATGTTATTAATGAAAAACTTAGGATAATTCCCGTGCCTTTTTGCTTTAATTATTTTGAACGTTTTCTTGCTTTCCGTTATTTATTTTCCGCCAGACGGGAAGGATTTGTGTCAGTTATTGCGTGGTTCTCTTTCATTGGAATTGCCTTAGGCGTTGCCACATTGATCGTTGTGATGGCGGTTATGAATGGCTTTAGGCAAGAATTATTTGGTGCGTTTGTCAGTATGCGTGGGCATGTATCGATTGTATCACAACAAGAAATGCTTCATGAAAATGATGATTTGCTAACGATGATTAAAAGCGTACCAGGTGTAAGGCTTGCCTATCCAATGCTCGATCGTCAAGCGATTGCGTTTGTACGCAATCAGGCGCGCGGCGTTATGGTGCAAGGACTGCCTGATTATGCCATTACGGAACGTAAACGTATTCAACTCATGCCAGCTAATGCAATCAAAGTATTCACCGATGACCATATTTTTATTGGGCGTCGTATGGCTGAAATTTTACATCTTCAGGTGGGGGATACGCTACCGCTACTGAGTCCAAAAGGAACCTCCACAGCATTTGGCACAATCCCCTATCAGAAATCATTTATTGTTGCGGGGATCTTTCATGTTGGAATGGGGGAATTTGATAAAAACGTTATTTTTATGCCTCTTGCGACTACGCAACGTTTTTTTAAAGCGCCAGGGCAAATTTCACAAATTGATGTCTTTTCACAACATGATGATTTATCAACAAATCTAACGTATTTACTGCAACATGCACTGGATCATTTAACACCAACAAATGGACAAAAAGGACTTCGTGCTCTTGATTGGCGTCATAGTGATGCCAGTATATTTCATGCGGTAAAAGTTGAACGGAACGTGATGTTCTTGATTTTAACAATGATTATTTTGATTGCGTCTTTCAACATTATTTCAGGTCTTACGATGATGGTAAAAGACAAAACCCGTGATATTGCGATTTTGCGCACAATGGGGGCTACAAAAAAATCGATTCTTCATATCTTTTTTCTAACAGGTGCTTCAATTGGTGGTGTTGGTACATTGTTGGGTGTGGGGCTTGGATTATCGTTTGCCCTTAACATTGAACGGATTCGTCAATTCATACAGAATCTTTTGGGGACTGAACTTTTTTCTGAGGAGATCTATTTTATATCCCGCTTGCCTGCAAAAGTTGAACTTAATGAAGTATTATTAATTTGTGCAATGGGTATTGGGTTATCGTTTTTAGCCACGCTTTATCCATCATGGAAGGCTTCGAGTCTTGACCCGATAGAGGGACTTAAATCATAGAAACGATCCCTTTTCAATTCTTATGATCCTGTTAATCTTTTTATTAAGATCTTCTTAATCATTTACTTTCATACTATACCTAATGAATTAAAGATGCCCATTTTCCGTCATGGCGAATCTGCGAAGCAGATGTGGTCATCCAGCGTGTACTTTTCTGGATCGCCACGCTTTGCTTGCGATGACGGTAACATTGGTAAAAACAGGTAATTTTCATTTCTGATGAGTATAGTAATATACAAATGAATGAGGAGGAGATTTATGGCAATACTAACCGATCGCTTAAGCCAGCTCATGAATCAGCGGGCGAAATGGCTCAGCAAACGTACGCAACTCATTATTGAAAATATCTCTAATTCTGAACTTAAAAATGCCAAACGTAAAGACCTTGAACCCTTTACAAAAATCTTAAATAAATCCAAGAACGCCCACACATTAACAGGCAGACGAATACACGATGTTAAAAATTTTCAAATTACGGATAGCGATATTATAACCAGCACAACAGAAATTTCACGTGAAATGGAAATGCTAAATCTCACACGTATTACAGCGGATCATGATGGATTGATGAGTGTCATTAAAAATTTCCATCGCATGTACCGTACCATTTTGGCAAAAGGTGGATAGCTTTGTGATACGATTTAAAAGGACATTCAAATGACAACAAATGGAATATCACCCCTCACAAAATCAATGCATATTGCAACGTCAGCAATTGCAGCGCAAAATCAACGTGTACTACTGCTTTCTCAAAACATTGCAAATGCTGATGTAAAAGCAACGCCTGGAGAAGCCGTTTATCAGCGTCAACTTGCCAGTTTTCATAATGTTTTTGACCGCACGATCAAAGCACCACTTCTTAAAATTAAAAAAATCATACGGGATAAATCAGACCCAATAAAAGAATATAATCCTGGCGATCCATTAGCAGATAAGGATGGCTACACACGAAAACCAAACATAAAAGCAACAATGGAAATGGTTGACTGGGGCGAGGCTGGGCGCAGCCATGAAGCCTGCCTTCGAGCATTTGAACGTGTTTTATTGATGCTTCAAAATACGGTTGGACTTTTAAAAACATAACATGAATTAGAAAGAAGACCTTCATAATGTCAATGCCCATCAAATATCCGTCTATGATTCAAACACAAAAAATACCAGGTGCAGATGCTGCCGTTGGGATGGGCGGCGCACAATCAAAAACAACATTGGAAAGTTTTAGCTCCTTTTTAGGGGATCAAGTGTCTGGCTTTTTAACAGAGGTGCGCCAAGTTGAAAAAAAGGTGAGCCATTTCACAAAAGGAAAAATTGATATCGAAGAAGTTGCGCCTGAAGTCAGTGCAATGGGCATAAAAGTCGAAGCCATGTCCCGTATTATTGAAACCGTTAAAACGGCGCTTGATAAATTACTTAACACACAAATGTAATATTTTGGATGTTCAAATCGCTGTACCGTTAATCCCCTTTTTATGCTATACTGACGTCAGCCAATACTTAACAGGCATATATTCAAAATGACCGAACGCACGCAATCTTATGGTGTAACCACTTACGATGCTATTTTCAAGCATGTCTTGAGTGATAGCGCTATTCGTCCCTCTTTTTTTCATGCGTTTATCCCTGGCATTAACGTGACTTCTTCTGAACGCTTGGATGATCATATGAATCCGTTACAGGAATTTCAGGCACTCAGGCACCTTTTGAATAAAGAGGACACAAAAGCCATGATTGAAACGTTGCGAAAAGCATATGGTGTTGATGTTATAGTCTCTAGTCATGAAAAAAGCCCTCACCAAAAACATGAACAGGCAACCGCATTTTTAAAAACACTGTTTGATTATTGTGAGGATCTAGTGCGCGCCTTTCCAAAGGAACTATATGACGGTGCGATGGATTTTGTGTGCAAATTGGATAATGGGGAATATGCCCTGATTGAAACCCAAGTTATCGTGCAAGACTATTGGGATAAACGCGCATTGGCATATATAGCTGCTTTTTATGGGAATCAGATTCGAAAAGGCGGAGATTGGCGGCAGATTAAACGCGTTATTGGCGTTAATATCTTGGGTGGTGGTAAAGATGATCATCGTCATTGGAAAGAAACTCCACATCAATTTATGCGTCATTATATGTTTGAGGAACAGCTGCATAAAGAACCACGATTCATTAAAGAACTTCAGCTTTTTCAATATTCTATTCAAAATGAACCCAACGGGACATTGACGCAGGAACAAAAAGATTGGTTGACCTTCTTAAAAGAAGGGTATCGCATGACTGAAGATCAAGTTTCTCAAATTCAAACAGAGGCAGTATGCCGTGCGTTTGAGCGTGCTAAATTTACGAATATGCCGAAGAAGCTACGTGAAGCTTATGAAGAAGAAGATGTGCAATATGTGCGTATTTCAGAGGCAATGGAAGAAAAAATGATGGAAGGCATAGCGAAGGGTAAGCTTGAAGGTAAGCTTGAGGAGCGATATGACATGGCACGTGAAATGTTACTGGATGCCGAACCCGATGCAAAAATTATGAAGTATACTAAATTAACGATCAAAGAATTAAATACGTTTAAGCAATCACTCGTAACAGGGTGAATGAACATTATCATGCAACAAAAACCATCACACGAGCGGGCACAACAACTAAGCCTAGGTCTAATTGAAACAAAGAATTTGATGGATGGATTGGCAATTGATTTTAATGTTTTGCTTAGTACCGTTTTCCCAAAACATAAACTATTGATTGATAATACACTTGGCATCACAAAACGTATGTACTATGCCGCCATAGCAATTAATGAAGCCGTCGGTTTTAAATGTTATGATGAGATCAGCCAGCATTCATGTGATACCATACGTGGAATAGCAGCTTATTTACTTGCCCTACAGAAATTACCATTCAACCAACAGTTAGCTTTCGTACGCCCTTTGGCAGATGATCCCCATTTTGGTGTACGTGAATGGGCGTGGATTGCCCTACGCCCTGCCGTCACTCAATCGCTTGATGAGGCTATTGAATTTCTTTTACCTTGGGTAATTGATGAATCAATGCGGGTGCAACGTTTCGCTGTTGAGATCACGCGTCCACGTGGTGTATGGTCTGCGCATATTCAGCACCTAAAGGATCAGCCATGGCATGGATTACCTTTGTTAGATCCTGTGAACAATACACCCCATAAATATCTGCAAGATTCAGTTGCTAATTGGCTGAATGATGCCAGTAAAAGTCAACCAGAATGGGTTATACAATTATGTGAACATTGGGAATACGCATCACCAACGCCAGCGACACTTCGTATTTGCAAACGAGCGAAACGAACGTTAACCAAATCTGCATGCAAATAGAACACCTCATCTTTACGATTTATTAACACATCTCATGATATAAATTAGCTATAAAAATCTAATTTGGTTGTATGATGCTTAAAATTCTTTTTCCTATTTTCTTGTCAGTGATTTCATGTCATGCAGGTTTTAAAGCTGCAGTTGGATTGGATTTTAAAGCACAAGAAAAAGAGATATTTTATGACCTAATAAGAGAAGCTTCTGATTTATCCGCTTCAAATTATCTATATTCGTATACAACTTCAGTTGAAAAATCTGGGAAAAAAGGAAAAAAAAGCACAGTAAAAAAAGATATATCTCAAACATTTTCTATTTTCGATGGTCGTCATTCGGTTGCATTGGTGCATAATGGCCAAAAAGAAATAACAAGAGACGGCGTAGATTACCGCGTTACTAAAGAGAGCTATGGCCGAAAGTTGTGTTTAGGATCAAGCGGCGACTCTTTGTTTTATGTCGTTCTGGGCAATTCCATTAACAAAATTGACTCCCGTTATCACTTCTGCAACACGATGGGCTCCTTTTAATTTGATCCACCGTTTCTGTGCCGA
>CANKZX010000028.1 GCA_947488275.1 Alphaproteobacteria bacterium
TATGTACAAGATCAGGCAATTCTATGGGGATTAGCGAAGGCGCCAACAGAAAGTGCAGTTACCCGAACAATCCGCAATAACCGTGAAGCCCCTTATAACCACCGTAGCAATGTGGAGGTTGATGATTTCATAACCTATCTGGAAACAGAGATTGCCCTTGATAGCATTCAGATTGATGGCGTGACTATTCCAGGGGAACGTGTTGTTTATATCATTAAAATGCTTTTAGGGTTAGCGCCCAAAGATGCCAACACAACAGGTGGTTTCCCCCCTATTTAAGTTCATCAATGTATTATGCAAAATCTGATGCACCTAGAGGGGATGAAATGCTGGGACGTACGTGGGCCTTTATGAAACGAATAGCTGCTGAGAAAAAAGACCCTGATTTGAAGAAGAATATTGTATTAGCCTTGCTGGAAACGGTTGAGTTATCAGGTGAGCGTATTGACACCCATTGCCAAACCCGTATATCAGGGGAACTATTTAAGATGCTATCCTGGCATTTGCCTGATTCAAAATTACGGTCACTGATTTCAGCGAACGATTCGCCAGCGGTTGTATCGGATGCGGATATGCCTGCACGCATTAATGCCGCACCCATTCGGGCACGTGATTTGTTTAATATCATGAAACGAGAAGATAGTGGTGAAACTCGCCGATTGATCGAACGCTGCATTCGGGAAGACCGTGACCCCGAATTATGGGAACGTTACGAAGCCTATTATGATGACCTTTACCGTCGTACAAAGGTTACGGACGGCAGCCCTTATAATGAACGGCTTCATATTCGCCTTTCCGATGGACGGATGTATAAACGGGATGAACACATCCTGATGCGTGATGATCATGGTAATTTGGTACGTCTTTACGATCAAAATGGCAGGTTACGTGCACAACCGATTATCGTTTATTACCAGGCGGAATTCCAGGTATTCGAACATGCCTTTACGCAGTTAATGAAACATGAATTTGAAGACCAACGTGGACTGAAGTATTGATGTTTTGTCGTATAATCCTCTTTTCCTTGTTTAGGCTTTCTATTTAAGGTATCCTCTACAATTATTTGCACGACATCATTTGGCACACAGTTTTTATGACACCTACCCTTTTACAAATTCTACCATCATTTAATATGGGCGGTGTGGAGCGCGTAACGTTTGAAACCATAACAGGGCTTACACCAACGTTTGGGATACATCATATTGCCTCGTCAGGGGGGCGTTATGTTCATCAACTCCCCTCTTCTGTTATGCATCACACGTTACCTCTCAATACAAAAAATCCATTTATGATCATGGCAAATGCTAAGCGCCTATACAAACTAATCAAAGACCACAAAATTGATCTGATTCACGCACGATCACGCGCACCCGCATGGTCAGCACTCATCGCTGCACATATAGCTAAAATCCCCTTTATAACGACCTATCACGGAACCTATAACGCCAGAACAATTGGTAAGCATACCTACAACAGCGTTATGGTGCGCGGCGATTACGTCATTGCCATTTCCAAATTTATCGAAACACATATCCAAACCCACTATCCACACAATGCTAAAAACGTAACGTTTATTCCTGAAGGTATTGATACAAGCATTCATGATCCAAAGGCCGTCACGGATGAACGCATCGCCAAAATGCGCATGCGTTTGAGTCTGTCACCTGCGATATCGAATCGTCCTTATCTTATTCTACTGCCAGGACGTCTTACACGGTGGAAGGGGCAAACGGTCTTATTAAACGCCCTTCGTACCCTAAATATTCCCAATTGGCACGCCATTATTCTAGGGGATGCCCAAGGGCGCGATACCTATAAGAATGAACTTACACAGCTGGCTCAAGGTTTACCTGTGACATTCATCACGAATGCCGATGATATGCCTGCCATGTATGCACTTGCTGATGTTGTCTTGTCGTGTTCAACCGATCCAGAAGCCTTTGGGCGCGTCACAGCAGAAGCACTTGCCATGCAACGTCCTGTTATCGGCACAACCCATGGTGGCACAATTGAACTAACAGCGAATGGGCTTTATGGAACCCTTGTCCCACCTAATGATTACTTGGCACTTTCTAACGCCATCATGAATCACTATAATACATCACCTGAGGAACAAGCTCAACGAGGGATGCACGCACGACAGCATATCCAAGACTATTATTCACTTACCAAGATGATATGCTTAACGAAGGAAATCTACGAAAAAGCCTTAACATCGGGTGAGCACACATCATGAATATTTTAATTATTAAGTTAGGCGCTCTTGGTGATATGATTCAGGCAATCCCCATGTTTGAAGTAATTAATACCTATCTAATTAAAAATTATAAAGAAAACAACACCACCAAACCAAAACTAATCTTACTTACCACCAAACCATTTGTTGCGCTTGCTGAACGACTAAGCCTATTTGATCACATCATCTGTGATGATCGATCATCATTAAAGGCTAATCTTTCTATATTACACACATTACGCCAACAAACATTTAGCTCTGTTTTTGATCTGCAAGATGTTGATCGCACACGTATTTATCGTTTTCTGCTATGGGGAAAATATAAAAAATGGCTAACTGCGCCTCGTTCAGAACACTGTGGCGCTGAACATCCCTATTTACGGTTCAAGGCTTTATGTACAGCGCAGAAATGGCCTGATATCACACCACCAAAGGGCACACACCTTATGGAACCACTGACATTCCCGTTGCCCCCTGCCCCTTATATGCTTATTATTGCAGGTGCCTCTAACGCACATAGTGGGCGTAAACGTTGGCCAATCGAGAAATATGCTACCATTTGTCATCGTTTATTAAACCATGGCATTACGCCCGTTTTAATTGGTGGAAACAGTGACCATCTTGATGATCTTACACACGCATTAGCGCAAACAAACACTGTTAATTTAATCGAAAAAACCAGTTTATTTCAAATAACAACACTAGCTACACAAGCCATTGGTGCACTTGGTAATGACACAGGGCCACAATTAATCGCCGCTACGGGGTGCCCAACCCTCACGCTATATAGTCGCGTAAATCCGCCTCAAAAAGGAGGAGCCTCTGCTTGGGATAAAACACGTCACCATACACTGTATGCTGATCATCTGACGGATCTAAGTGCAGAAACCGTATGGAATACGCTTTTAGAAAAAATAATGTGACGTCATTTAGGCAAACAATTAATAAATAGATCTCCCTGTCATTATAATATCCATTTTTATGCATTCCACACTTGAAAAAACAATAAATATCGATTACATTTAAAGGCGTGCTTGAATGATTTACGAATAAATTCTTATATTCTTGAATCGGGGTTATATTGTACGCGCTCTTAGCTCAGCCGGATAGAGCAACAGCCTTCTAAGCTGTGGGTCAGAGGTTCGAATCCTCTAGAGCGCGCCATTTTTATTTATAAAGAACACCATCTAAGCAAATTAATTAACACTTATTTCCAACGAGATTTTTTTATGACTCAACTTCGCAATCTTGCGATTATCGCCCACGTTGACCACGGCAAAACCACACTTGTCGACGCCCTTCTTAAGCAAAGCGGCACATTCCGCGCCAATCAAAACGTCGCTGAACGGGCGATGGATTCAAATGATTTAGAACGTGAACGCGGCATTACCATTCTTGCAAAATGCACATCCATTTTGTGGGGTGATACGCGCCTCAATATCGTCGATACACCTGGTCACGCTGACTTTGGCGGTGAAGTTGAACGCATTTTAAGCATGGTTGATGGCGTTGTTTTGCTTGTTGACGCCGCTGAGGGTGCGATGCCACAAACAAAATTCGTTTTAACAAAAGCATTAAAACTTGGCTTACGTCCAATTGTTGTGATCAATAAGATTGACCGCTCAGACGCTCGTCAAAATGAAGTTTTAGAAGAAATTTTTGATTTGTTCCTTGCCCTTGAAGCAAATGACGATCAACTTGATTTCCCTGTACTCTACGCATCAGGACGTTCAGGTTGGGCTGTTAATGAATTAACGGATGAGAAAACAGACCTTAAACCATTGTTTGAGAAAATTTTAGAACACATTCCTGCACCAAAGGCGGAAGAAGGTCCGTTCCGTATGTTGGTTACAACACGTGAATATGACCCCTATTTAGGTCGTGTCTTAACAGGTCGTATCTACAGTGGCGTTGCCAAACTAAATAGCGCAATTAAAGTGCTCGACAACCAAGGAAACCTTGTTGAAAATGGTCGCATTTCAAAGTTGCTATCTTTCCGTGGGTTAGAACGCGTTCCTGTTGAAGAAGCATCTGCAGGTGACATTGTTGTTATTGCTGGATTAGAAAATGCAAACGTTTCAAACACGATTTGCGCAACCGAAGTAATGGAAGCCTTGAGCGCACAGCCAATCGATCCACCAACACTTGCTATGACATTTTCTGTAAACGACTCACCGCTTGCTGGTCGTGAAGGATCAAAAGTCACATCACGTATGCTTGGCGAACGCTTAAACCGAGAGGCTGAAGGCAACGTAGCCCTTCATATCCGAGAAACAGAAGAAAAAGATGCCTTTGAAGTCGCTGGTCGTGGTGAATTGCAGCTTGGGGTTCTCATTGAAACCATGCGTCGTGAAGGCTTTGAATTATCCATCAGCCGCCCCCGCGTTCTATACCGTAAAGATGAAAACACGGGCGAGCGATTAGAGCCAATTGAAGAAGTTCAAATTGATGTGGATGACGAATATGTAGGGTCTGTTGTTGAATCCATGAGCAACCGAAAAGCTGAACTTCAAGATATGCGTCCATCAGGTGGCGGGAAAACACGTGTCATATTCCACGCACCATCACGTGGTCTTATTGGTTATCACGGATCGTTTTTAACCGAAACACGTGGCACTGGTATTATGAGCCGTGTTTTCCATAGTTATGCCCCTTACCGCGGTGCAATTGAAGGTCGCCGAAATGGCGTTCTCATTTCAAATGGTGATGGTGAATCTGTTGCCTATGCCCTTTGGAAAATTGAAGAACGTGGTACATTGTTCATCGGCAGCGGCGTTGCCGTTTATCAAGGGATGATCATCGGTGAAAATAGCCGTGAACAGGATATGGAAGTCAATATCCTAAAGGCAAAACAATTAACGAACGTTCGCGCATCAGGAAAAGACGAAGCGATTCGTTTATCTCCGCCACGTCTCATGTCACTTGAACAAGCAATTGCTTATATTCAAGATGATGAACGCGTCGAAGTAACACCTAAGAATATTCGCCTACGCAAAGCGTACTTAGATCCCAATGATCGTAAACGCTTTGAGAGATCAGGTGATAAAGACTAAGGAAATGTGCAAAAATAAATCTTAAGTACACATTCATAATCAGAGAAGGAGCTCCTTATTATTTTGGAGCTCTTTTTTTATAAACCCCAATTCGGGATTAAACATGAAGGAAACTCTATCTATGTTACGCAATCGTCATCACGAGGAGCATTGCTCCGTGGTGATCCAGTGGCTGCTCTTTCGGAAGTGGTTGTTTACTCAGAAAGATTATTTTTCTGGATGGCCACACCAGCTTACGCTGGTTCGCCATGACCGAAACTAACTATAGGTTTTTGTTTGCCGAAATCCCGAATTAGGGTTATAAACATTAATTCAGAATTGATCTATCTGATCTGTATTTTATTGGCTAACCCAACCACCATCCATTGTCATAGCACTTCCTGTAATTTGCGATGCAGCATCCCCACTTAGAAATAATGTAAAAGCAGCCAAATCTTCAGGTTTCACAAAATTCATGGATGGCTGCTTTTCTTGTAAAAGGTCATGCTGCGCTTGCGAAAGACTAACCCCCATTTTTTCAGCTTTTGCCTCAATTTGCTTTTGAACGAGCGGCGTTAATACCCATCCTGGACAAATGGCATTACACGTAATATTTTCCGTTGCAGTTTCCAATGCCACTACTTTTGTTAACCCAACAACACCATGTTTGGCCGCAACATATGCCGCCTTTTGAGCCGATGCCACTAAACCGTGCGCAGAGGCGATATTAATAATACGTCCCCATCCTTTTTGACGCATCGAAGGTAACGCATGCCGAATCGTATGAAAAGCAGATGACAATCCCAAAGAGAGAATAAGATCCCATTTTTCAACAGGAAAAGATTCAACTGGACTGACATGCTGAACACATGCATTATTAATGAGAATATCAACTGAACCAAAGCGTTCAATCGACTGTTTCATCATTAATTCAACGGCATCTGGGCTTGCCATATTCACACATTCATACACGACTTCACCACTGGTTTTTCTTGACATTTCATCCAAAATCGTGTTTACTTCTTCTATCGATTCAATCCCGTTTAGAATGACATTAGCGTTTTGTACAGCGAACCCTTCGGCAATAGCGCGACCTATGCCACTCGTGGAACCTGTAACTAAGACCGTTTTATTTCTAAACATAAATTTTCTCCATTGGTTAATTCAAACAATATACCCACACGATTACTCGTAAGTATACCGTGTAAATATTAATTTTTTAGAAATGGTTAATAAAAAAATGCAAACAAAAAAGTTAAAAACACCTATTCCCTTATCAATCTGGGCCATTGGTCTTGCTAGTTGCTTGCTGAACATCTCATCAGCTCTTGTTTTCTCACTATCAGGAATTTATCTATACGGTCAAGGGATTGGTATCCAATGGATTTCAACACTTGAACACATCGTTGATGGTATTGCTTATGTCATGAAAGTCTTTTCTGGAGTCATCAGTGACTATTTCAGACGCCGTAAAATGATTATGGTTATTGGTTTTGGTATGGCCATGTTTTCACGCCCTATTTTAGCTTTTTCAGTTACTTTTTTTGCTGTTAGCATGGCCTATACGATTATCTTTGTTTCACGCGTATTGGAGCGCATTGGAAACGGGATGCAATCAACACCACGTGACGCTTTAGTTGCCGATCTTTCACCTGAAGATATTAAAGGGGAATGCTTTGGTTTACGTACAACAATGACAACAGCAGGATCCTTTATTGGTGCAGGTCTTGGCATTCTTGCCATGTATTGGACGGCCAATAATTACGAGCAAATCTTTTGGATGGCATGCATCCCACCTATTCTTGCTTTCGTTATTTTGGCTGTTCTTGTCAAAGATTCAAAACTAAAACCAGAGGAAATGGAAGGCACATCAAAACCAAAACGTCATCCCCTCCACTTAAATGACATGAAGCGTCTTGGCAAACCTTTTTGGTTACTTATGATTGTTGTAACGGTCTTTATGCTCGCCCGTGTCAGTGAATCAATTTTAAGCCTCCACGCCCACAAAACATTTTCACTCCCTGAACAATGGGTTCCTATGGTTGTCCTTATTTATAACGCAACAAATTCGTTAACAGCGTATCCTATTGGTCGTTTTTCAGATCGCATACCACGTCATTATCTTCTTGGTGTCGGATGTTTATGCCTTGTTATTGCAGACCTGCTTCTTGCCCTTGCACCCAATCTAACAATCGCCCTTATTGGTGTTGGTGTTTGGGGAATTCAAGTTGGTATTACACAAAGTATGTTCCTCGCCTTAATTGCAGACTATGTACCATCCGATCTTCGCGGAACAAGTTTTGGTTTGTTCTATCTGTTTAGCGCTGGATCAATTATGCTTGCAGGTATTTTTGGCGGCATGATTGCTGATCGTTTTTCTATTTCAGTCATGTATATTGCAAGCGGATGCATTGCCTCCCTATCAATTGGGATTCTAGTTGTCACATATAATCTTATCAAAAAAAAGAAGATTCAGACGCTCTAACAAACTCCGTTTATCATCCACTACCATCACGCGTTTCCATAAGCAAACGTGATAATCTGGTCGTTGTTTTGCGTAGGACCCACGGATCAAAGCCCGTGGGAAACGAAAGAAAAGTCGAACACAGCATCACATAGTATCACCTAAAGACGGTCTTGTGATGAGCATGAATGGCAATCGAGATATTAAACCATCTCCATCCCACCATTGACATGCAGTGTTTGCCCTGTCACATAACCAGCTTCATTTGATGCTAAAAAGGCAACCGCCGACGCAATCTCTACAGGGTTCCCCATGCGTCCCTGTGGAATAGCACCTAAAATCTTCGTTTTTACGGCTTCTGGCAATTCAGCCGTCATTGCCGTTTCAATAAATCCTGGCGCTACGCAATTCACCGTAATACCACGTGTTGATACTTCATGGGCAAGCGCTTTTGAAAAACCAACCATCCCCGCCTTTGACGCACAATAATTGGTTTGCCCTGGATTACCAGTACTACCCACAACGGAACTGATATTAATGATACGCCCAAAACGACGCTTCATCATGCTTTTTGTAGCCGCGCGACATAAACGAAAGGCAGCCGTTAAGTTTATATCAAGTACAGACTGCCAGTCTTCATCTTTCATACGAATGATAAGTGTATCGCGCGTAATCCCCGCATTATTAACCAGAATATCAATTTGACCAACAGTTTCTTCAGCCTTGGCAAATAGACTCTCTAATGCCTCAACATCCGTTAATGAACAGACAATAGGTACGGCACGCACACCATATGTTGTTTCAATGTGTTGAGCCACATCAACCAAAACAGCTTCACGCGTACCTGACAAGACTATATCAGCACCCTGCTGCGCTAATATTTCAGCAATTGCTTGTCCAATACCACCCGTCGCCCCTGTTATCAGTGCTTTTTTACCTTTTAGTGAAAACATAACTTGATCCCTTTCATTTTATGCTACATCTTAAGGGCAGTATTTTATAAATCAACCCTCAAATTTTGTTTTGTTATTAAAAAAGTCAAAAAGGAACGATCATGGCAGCCTATCAATATGTATATGTGATTAAAGAATTACGCAAAGCCTACCCAGGCGGTAAAGAAGTGATGAAGGATTTATGGTTATCCTTTCTTCCTGGCGTAAAAATTGGTGTGATTGGACCAAACGGCGCAGGTAAATCAACACTTCTTAAAATTATGGCAGGTATTGATAAAGATTTTCAAGGTGAAGCCTGGGCGGCTGAAGGGGCAAAAGTTGGTTACCTCGCGCAAGAGCCAGAACTCGATCCAACCCTTGATGTTGTTGGAAATATCAAAAAAAATCTTGGTGAAATACAACACCTTCTCACACGTTTTGACGAAGTAAATGCAAAGTTTGCAGAACCCATGTCAGATGATGAAATGAATGCTTTATTAGCGGAACAAGGCGAATTGCAAGATAAAATTGATGCCCTTGATGCGTGGGATCTTGATCGTCAAATTGAAATTGCGATGGATGCACTCCGTTGTCCTGCAGCCGATTCGTCTGTTGAACGCTTGTCGGGTGGTGAACGGCGTCGTGTGGCACTTTGCTCGCTCTTGCTACAAAAACCTGATCTCCTCCTCCTTGATGAACCAACAAACCATCTTGATGCAGATTCCGTTGCCTGGTTGGAACGGTATCTGCAACAATACAAAGGTACTGTTGTTTTAATCACCCATGACCGTTATTTCTTGGATAACGTCGTTAGCTGGATTTTAGAAATTGACCGCGGTCAAGGTTTCCCTTTTGAAGGTAATTATTCTGATTGGCTGGAACAAAAAGAAAAACGTTTGCTTGTGGAACAAAAAGGCGAAAGCCACCGCCAGAAACAATTGCAACGGGAACTTGAATGGATCCGTCAATCACCAAAAGCACGTCAAAGTAAGTCAAAAGCACGTATTCAGGCCTATGAAGATTTACTCAATCAAACCGTTGATACAGGGGCTGGTGATGGATCAATCTTTATCCCAGCAGGTGAACGTTTAGGTGATCTCGTCATTAATTGCGATGGTGTATCAAAGGGCTTTGGTGATCGCCTGTTGATTGATAATCTAACCTTTAAAATGCCACGTGGCGGTATTGTTGGGGTCATTGGCCCGAACGGCGCAGGTAAAACGACACTCTTTAAAATGCTGACAGGCAAGGAACAACCTGACCAAGGTACAGTTACGATCGGTGATTCAGTGCGTCTTGGGTATGTTGACCAATCGCGTGATACGTTAAACCCCAATAAAAATGTTTGGGAAGAAGTTTCAGATGGCCTTGATATCATTGAACTTGGCAAGCGTAGTGTTGCAAGCCGCGCTTATTGCAGTTGGTTTAACTTCAAAGGATCAGATCAACAGAAAAAAGTAGGCTCCCTTTCTGGTGGTGAGAGAAATCGTGTCCACCTCGCTAAAATCCTGCGATCGGGTGCGAATGTCCTATTCCTAGACGAGCCAACAAACGATTTAGACGTTGAAACGCTACGGTCACTTGAAGAGGCCTTGTTAAATTTTGGTGGTTGCGCCATTGTCATTACCCATGACCGATTCTTTATGGATCGTATTGCAACGCATATTCTCGCGTTTGAGGGAGATAGCCATGTTGAATGGTTTGAAGGGAACTATCAATCGTATGAGGAAGATCGCAAACGTCGTTTAGGCGCGGATGCATCCCAGCCCCATCGAATTAAATATAAACCATTGACGCGTTAATATATGGGGGCTCTTCTATAAAACGGATGACACCACTTTTACAAGGCTCCTTTTGCCACGTCATATTCACAACACCTTTTATTTCCCGCGGACTTTGATCCGCGGTTTTCATTGAATGGTTAAAAAATGATTTGGCATAACAGCTTTAAAATCAGGATCAACACATACGAGGTCAGCTATAAATTCCGCGTGTGATTCATAAGCGCGGATTTCTTTTGGAAAGGGTCTATTCCAAATCATATCTGCAAAATATAAAGCGGCTTCGACAAGGTTTTCATTGTCAGCCAGCCAATTACTCTCTGGAAGATCATATTTCCAAGAATTTTTTATTTTATTTATTCTAAATTCAGAACTATTCTGAGAAAGGTCTCGCAGTAAATCATCATAATGATTTGTTCCTGATGCAAAGGCTGAATATGCTAATAATCGTTTAACACGTCTGTGCACTAAATCAAATTCCGTATATTCATTTGTATTGGTTATATCATATCTAATAAGATGAAGCAGGCGGAAAGGTTCCGTTAAAAAAGCACGCCTGTGAACATCTAATAGATGAGGCATTCTCTCACCCGTAAAGCAAAAATGATATCCAATAAAATTACAATAGTCTTTGTAAAACTTCGCGATCAGCAAAATATCTTTCGGACTTTTAATGCTTGTTATGGCGGGGATAATTGGTCTTGGCAATGATCCAAAATGAACTAAATCACGTTTAGAGAAAAAAGAAGATTCCTTCACCTGTGACAAATTACCAACAAATTCAACATGTGGAGATTGCTGACGTGCGTGCACTACAAAAGCACTCACAGCGTCTGACCATATGGATATATTATTTGATTCAGCACTCTTAAAGCATTGCAATTCATACACATATGATGTCATGTAGTCATAATATGTTTCGTTTTTAAATTTATACGTTTGGAACTCGTTAAAAGAACGTTGAATTTTTCCTGCTTCATCGCCAAAAGGCAAAATGTGCCTGATATCTATGGGCGATCCAGATTTATAAAGGGCATAAAATTTATTTGTCGTTTGATAAAGAGGAACAGGCGTTTCAAAGAATGTCCCTTCATAACGATTCGATCCTTCACTTGGTCTCGTAATTGTACTGCGAGAGGCTCTAACCAGTCCAAAAAGATACTCTACCTCTTCATGATTTGAACTCAACGTCTTATAGCGAAGGTCATTTCCCATGATCCCAACAGTTGGCGGAGGCTGCATTAAGAAAGGTTGCGTTGTCATCATTCGCTTGACAAAACCACCTGGATGAATCCCCCTTAACAAAAAATGATTTGCCGCCATGCATTCACATGACAAAAAACACACAACCAAAATTAAAAACAACCGCATCATCATAAACATAAAATTTCCCAAAATGCTCCTTACATCTATTATGATGCGCGGCAAACGGAGTGTCACGAAATTTTAAAAATAGCTAATTGCCAATTATTTTGATCATCTCCGTTGTCATGACAAATCTACTAAGCAAAATATGTGACTATCTGGTAAAACAGCCCCTGAATCCACACTTACTATGGCAAACGCATGATAACAAGGGATGTGCTATTTCTTACGCAAACTCATTTATAATGCGTATAAATAGCTAAACGCGTCGCTATAAATAATAAAAAACCTGTGATAATGCTAGCAGGACCAATCGGCCAATCCATTAAAAATCCACATCCAATGCCACTAAATAACATCACTAATGCCATAAAAATAGCGCGCTTTATCATTCCTTCAGGTGATTTTGCATATTGCGCAGCACAGGCACCAGGTAATAATAAAAGCCCAGGAACAAGAAGAGCCCCCACAATCGGCAACGTCGTCGCAACAATACACGATAAAACAACCAAAAAGAGAAACGTCATATGTGATGGTGAGATTCCCTCAACATGGGCCCAATCAGGATCGAGGGTTATCAAAATAAGCTTTCGCCAGTAAAAAAAGAAAAAGAATGCCACAATTAAAATCATGACAATTAACGTCACAATATCCATTTTATTAAGTAATAATAAATCACCAAACAAAAAATGCTCAACATTCTGCTGACTTCGTGGCAACGTTCGAATCACAATAAATGCAATCGCCATTAATGTATATGACAACAACCCAAGCCAGGTGTCCGAAGGCAAATTAAAAAATCGAGGACCATACGCCAGTAACCCTGATAGCATAAAACAAACAAGAATAATTCCCCACAAAGGCGATGACGCCCCAAAAATCAAACTAATCGCCACACCAAGCATCGCACTATGCGCCATCACATCACCAAAAAAAGCTTGACGTCGCCACAACAAAAAACAACCAATAGGGGCTAAACTAAATGACAAACAAACAGCTGCAATGCATGCGTATATAATAAAATGATCAAACATGTTTATGCCCACACGCATTCTGTTCAGACGAACCCTGTTCATGATTATGATCGTGCTGATGGAGGTACGGCACAAAACCACCAAATAATTCTTGCACCGCTGGATTATGCCTCACCTGTTCAGGATGTCCCATGCAGCAAATATGTTTGTTTAAACAAATGACTGTGTCACTGGCATTCCAAACAAGATGCAAATCATGTGACACATGCACAACAGCACATCCTAATGTATGACGAATATGATGCAATAAACGATAAAACTCTGTTTGCCCTGTTATATCAAGCCCCTGGACAGGTTCATCCAAGACGAGTAAATCTGGCGACTGAAGCAACGCACGCGCCAATAAAATACGCTGCCATTCACCGCCTGACAGGGTATGCACACTTTGTTTTAAGGCATAAACGGCATTGACTTGCTCTAAAACCATCAAGACCTTCGCCCGCGCATTTAGAGGACGATTCGCTAAATCAGATAACGTGAGAAAACGTTCAACATTCAGTGGCAAATGGGGATTTAAAGTCAATCGTTGTGGCATATAGCCAATTTTAATATCTCGTCTTTTAACAATAGAACCTTGGGTTGGTTGAATAAGATCAAGCATTAAACGTAAAAGTGTTGTTTTCCCCGCCCCATTTGGTCCGATAATTGTCGTAATGGTTTTTGCATGAATATGAAATGAAACCGTGTCAATAAGACATTGATTGGAGGACGGCGACATATACGTCACATCAGAAAATGATACCAAAGAACCATGTGTCACGTGCGGTGCCATACCCTAGAATTTACTTTCATGCGGGTAAACACCCCAAATCGATTGCCTGGGTAACCACCCTTTGTATGCTTTTCCTTTAATGGCATTTTCAGTTGCCGTAACTTCAACTTTACACCACTGCGCCTGACATTCTAAAAGACGTCCTGTAACCGTTGCCTGAACATAAGCGACAATCTTGGCGCTTTTATCAGGTGATACTTTCAGCTCTTGGGTTTTATGCAATGTCCAAAATGAACGCTTTCCCATCAATAAACTTTTATGAACCCAACCTTCAGTTCCCTGCCAATCACGAATTTGGCGCCATGTATCAAATTCTGCGATAATTTCCACAGGCATTTGCTGACGTTGTAAAAGCCAACTAACAGGGAAATTAATACCTGGCCCCACATGTAAATTGACTTTTTTCGCACGCACAGAGGCAAAGCGAGGCAAAGGCAAGGACGCAATAGTATTAGAGGCAGTCACCGCCGTTGTCGCCGCCACTGCGGGCACATGAACAGGAACAGATGCGGTTGGAATCGCTTCTTTTATATGAGACGACTCATTTTTTGTTTTTTTCTTATCAGCTTTTTTATCCGTTTTTTTCTTATCGACTTTTTTACGATCAGCTGCTTTAATTTTTGTAGCATCAATCGTTTTAGCCACATCACCATTTTTAGCCACATCACCATTTTCAGCCATCGAAATAGTGTGCCAAATGATACAGATAAATAAATAAATAATATGCATAAAAAGTGACATTTTTAAACATCTCTCCCTTAAACCCCTGTGGAACCAAACCCAACAGGTGAACGGGTTGTATCTTTCAAATCAGTCACTTCAGACCATTCAACAACTGTATAAGATGCAATAATCATTTGCGCAATTCGCATCATTGGTGAAACACAAAAGGAATCCTCGCCAACATTCATCAAAATAACACAAATTTCACCACGATAATCAGAATCGATTGTTCCTGGTGAATTTAACACAAACACTCCATTTTTAAGGGCAAATCCCGATCGCGAACGAATTTGTGCCTCATACCCAACAGGTAATTCAATTGACATACCTGTTGGAATAAGTGCCCGTTTCCCTGATTCAATCATAACATCAGACTGAATGGCTGCCATTAAATCAAGTCCAGCACTTCCCACTGTTGCGTAAGATGGCAGGGGAAAACGTTCAGCATGCGGTAAGCGTTTAATTTTAATAATCGTCTTACGCATGCTTATTGCCCTCCAGGCTTATCTGTTTTGTATTTATTGTGAAAACACACTAAATAAGTTCCAATTTTATGTTTACGAAATAGATACCACATGTTCAGCATCATCATTTTGTGAAACCTTTTCCGTGGTGTCCGCCGTATGATCTGCCGACTGTCCATCCGTTAATTTACGTTTTTTTGACCGATTGCGTGGTTTCAAACGACGTTCTTCATTCTTAACATCATCCGTTAAAATGGTCTCATCATTTATATCAGTCGCTTCGCTTAACGCAAAAAATGCACGATAACTTTCTTGTTTAAAAAAGGCAGGTATACTATCGCCAAACCCCTTAAATGTAATACGATCATACTCAGATGATGGGTAATTTTTATGTGGCACAGATGTGTGACTACCCGAAACAAACGAATGTCCACGTTCAGTCCCTTTGTGGTATGAAGCTACCGCTACATTTTTATTTTCATCGTTGTTTTTTTGCGTACTTTTTTCTGTTGCCGTTTTTTCTATTGACTGCGCTGTCTTTTTCTTATGCGATGTTTTTAAAGGCTCTACTGCCTTCACTTTCAACGATGTACTTAATATATCCTCAGGCAACGTCATCTCAACAATTGACTGCTGCGTTAATGCCTCAACAGCCTTCCACAATTTTTGATCACGTTTTTCAATCAATGTAACAGCAATACCTGTTTTACCTGCACGCCCTGTTCGACCAATACGATGCACATAATCTTCTGCATTAATGGGCACATTAAAATTAATTACAAGACCTAAATCCACGACATCCAACCCACGTGCCGCCACATCACTTGCAACAAGGACATGCACTTCACTCGACCGAAACCGTTCAAGCGTTTGGTTGCGTGTTGATTGCTGCAAATCCCCATGCAAACTATCAGCAGCAAAACCGTGGCGTTTTAAAGATGAAACAAGCGTTGTTACGTCTGTTTTACGGTTACAGAAAATAATACTTGGAATTTTCGCATTATCTTGAACACCATATGTCTTTAATAAATAACGCGTCGCTGTGCGTTTTTGTTTGTCATCCACATAAAGAGCATATTGATCAATCGATGCAACCGTACTACCTGCGCGCGAAATCGCAATTATTTTGGGTGCCAACATGAATTGGCGTGTTAAACTTTGTATTTCATCACTAAATGTCGCACTGAAAAGCATCGTTTGACGTGACATTGGAATTTTTTCCATAATACGCGTTACATCAGGTAAAAAGCCCATATCAAGCATACGATCAGCTTCATCAATAACAACATAACGGATACCAAATAACATCAGCTTTTCACGTTCGCATAAATCAAGCAAACGTCCAGGCGTCACAATAAGGACATCTGGATTTGTTTTTAGAACACGTTCCTGCTGCGTCATTGACTCACCACCCACAAGAAGCGCTGCTTTTAACACACCATCGGAAAAACGATCAAACTGTTCGTAAACTTGTTGTGCCAATTCTCGTGTGGGCTCCATAATAATAGCACGTGGCATACGTGCCTTTAAAGGGATATCACCCAATATATGAAGAAGCGGCAACAAAAAGGATGCTGTTTTTCCACTACCCGTTTGCGCAGAAGCCACAATATCTTGCCCCTGCAACACCAATGGTATAGCTTTTTCTTGGATGGGGGTTGGTGTATCAAAACCAAGCACCGATAAACGTTGACACAACGTGTTACTTAAACCAAGTTCTTCAAATAGCATGCGTTCCAAATTAATATGTCCTAATTCCTTTTGGATTGTACAAAAAAGCAACACACATGTATAAAAGTTCACATGTGCATTAATGATAATTTTTAACTTATAATAAATTAATTATTTTTAAAACGTCATTCCAATGATTTGGAATTTTTACTTTACGCCAAATATGACGGATCGTAAATGAATCGTCAACATAAAACGTTGACCGCTCAATCCCGAAATACACTTTTCCATACATCGTTTTCTGCTTCCAAACACCAAAAGCATCACACACCGCACCTGAATCATCGGTTAACAACGGAAAATTCAAATTGTATTTATCGCTAAACCGTTGATGCGATAACGCCTTATCTTTTGAGATACCAAAGACAGCTATACCATGTTCCGTAAAAGCTGACAGACAATCACGCAAATCACAGGCCTGCGTTGTGCATCCTGATGTGTTATCCTTGGGATAAAAATATAAAATAAACGGACGTCCTTTTAGTGAATCCAACAAAAAGTCAACACCATCAACCGTTTTCAATACACCACAAGGTACGGCAGCATTTAAAAGAGAATCTATAACCATAAATAACTCACCATTATAAAAATTGGAATTAAGATAATAAACGACCATACCATATATCCCAGAAAACTTGGCATTTTTATCCCATGCTGCTTCGCAATACTCAAAACCATAAAATTAGGGGCATTTCCTATGTATGTTAATGCCCCCATTAAAACAGAGCCTAAAGAAATTGCCACTAAAATTGGTTTTTGCGTCGTTGTAAGTTCAACCATATTTCCACCCGCCAATTTAAAAAACACCAGATACGTCGGTGTATTATCCAAAAAGCCAGAAAAAAGCCCCGACAACCAAAAATAAAGACGTTGCGGCGATATCCCCATATTCATCTTTAACAATGAATCAAACACATTCCCTCCCGAAAGTGCATAATTAAGAGGGATCAATGTTATAAAAATACATAAAAAAACACGTGCCACTTCATAAACAGGGGCAAAATTAAAATGTTGTTTTGTGTGAATCGCGTGCGGTGTTATCGCATAGGAAAGGCACCCCAGAGAAATCATCACCCCCAAGCGCACACAATCAATTACCGTCACCGAAACGCCGCTAATCATCGCCAACTCAGTAATAGGTAAAAATGGCGCAATAAGCAATGTACCAATAAGAACAAAAAGCAAAAGAATATTTCGTTTTCCATCAATATGATTAGATGACTGAATAGCTAACGTGGTGTCAGCAGAAACGTCAGATGTACTCATTAGTGATTCTCTCATTAAGAAATAGCGATCTATCACCCAATAAACGAACAACAACACACCAAAAACCCCCAAAAAAGGCTGCCATAAGTTCTGAAACGGCCAAAAGAAAGGTACCCCCAACAAATACCCCATAAACAAGGGAGGATCCCCAAGTGGCGTCAAACAACCTGCTGCATTTGACACCATAAATATAAAGAAAATCACGGTATGCGTTTTATAAAAACGATTTTTATTCATATGCAATAAAGGTCTGATAAAAAGAATAGATGCACCTGTTGTGCCAATAAAACTGGCAAAGAAAGATGCTACCATAAAAAAGCACACATTCATTAAAGGCGTATTCTTAAGTGTTAAATCAAGATGAATTCCCCCTGCAATCGTAAACAAGGCAAACAAAACCGCAATAAAAGGCAGATATTCAGACCATAGCGTATGGATAAGCGAATGAATAAAAACAGGCAGAGGAAAAAAATTCCACATTACCAATAAACCTGCTCCCCCCCAAAACAACAACACAAGTTTTTCAAAACGATGCCAAAACGACGGTGCAAACAACGGAAAAAGTGCAATACTTAACAAAACACCGATAAAGGGAATAACAGATAACATCAAAAATATACATAACTTTAAGATTTATTCAGCCATGATAATGCTATTTCAATCAACACTCAATTGCATAATAACGTACCTATAAAATAGGTAAATTCAAAGAAAATGACCGAATAAAGGCTTTTGTTTTATCATAAACAACCATGAAAAAACTTATCCCCAGAACCTGTGGATAAGTCTGTGGATAACTGGTAAATAAAGTGTTAACAATGGCTGCTCTTCTCATCTCTACCGGGTTTGCTTAAAAAATAATCACGTCTGAGATGGCGCAGTTTACCTTGATTTTTAATGAATTTAATCATATACAGTGCCTCTACATACAAGGCAAATCATATTAATATAATTTTATATAAGGTTGTGGATAACTTTGTGTAAAAGAGAACTGTTTTCTTTGTAAATGAGCATCTATTCTATGCGTATCGATCTTTTATAATAACGTATAATGTTGGCAAAAGAATTAATGTCAATACTGTTCCAAAGCCGAGCCCCCCAACTAATACGGCTCCAATAATACGCCTCGATTCTGAACCACTTGCATTCGATAATAACAAAGGTATAGCCCCAAATATCATCGCCGCTGTCGTCATTAAAATGGGTCTAAGCCTTACGACAGCCGCTGCTTTCACAGCATTCATAGCTGTCTCACCCTTTTTCATATATTGATTCGCAAATTCAACAATTAAAATACCATTCTTTGTAATTAAACCAATTAACGTAATTAAACCAACTTGTGTATATACATTCATTGACTGACCGCAAGCCCACACAAGCAATAACGCCCCCATTGCCGCTAATGGTACCGTCAACATTACAATAAATGGATCAATAAAACTTTCAAATTGCATCGCCATAATCGCGTAAATAAAAACAATTGATAAAAAGATAAGCAATAACATCGTTGATTGTGATTCTAAATGCGCTTTAACTGATCCAATCCAATTTTGTTTATACCCTTCAGGCAAATGCGTATTCGTTAATTGTTTTAACGTCGTCATCCCATCTGTCAACGACATCCCTTCTTTTAACTTTGTAATGAGCGTTAACGCATGCATTTGGTTATAATGAAATAACTCGGCTGGCTGTGCCGACGGTATTAATGTACCAACAGCACCCAGTGACAACGTAACATCTTTTTTATTGGTGATATAAAGTTCATCAAGTGTCCATGGTCTGGATTGCCCAATTAATGTAATCGCATAAAAAACACCGTCTTTATTAAACGTCAGGGATTTATCACCACTAAAAAAAACCTCTATTTCTTTAGCGATTGCTTTTTCATCCAAATTAAATTTGGCAATAACATCATTATCCAATTCAATACGGTATGC
>CANKZX010000029.1 GCA_947488275.1 Alphaproteobacteria bacterium
TTGAATCGGATTTTGAAGAGAATAAAGTGGTACAACTACTGCAACTCAAGTGGTGCTATTAGCGTGCAATCCAGCTGGTGCAACTACCGCAAGTCAAATGGCACCATTAAAGTGCAACCCAACTGGTGCCATTAGCGTGCAAATTGACACTTACAATGTCATGAGCAAATTCAGATAGAATTATTGTATAAAGTAGAAAAAACAAAGGGTATGTGTGGCGGTGGAATATTTGATGATAATGACAATTTAGTTGGTATTAATATATTAACTAAAACTTTTCGTTTAGCAAGTATAACTAACAGTAAATGACCTATAATAAATAGTTTTTATTTATTATATTCATACTTTTTTGATTTCGAAATTGTGTTCTATGGCGCTGACTTACCATTATGGTTTTATAAGGACTGGATCGAAGAAACACGACAAAAATTCCGATCTCACTATGGCGATAGCATCGTTTAATTTTTTTTTCAATTTAGATTATTTACTCGTGTAATTTGATTGTGCCTTTCTATACAAAAACATAACGGTAATAGTTAGTATAGTCAAAACAGTAACGGATATAATGGGAATCAAATGATAATTTGTTTGGTGGAAAACGTAACCTGTTGCTGTTGGAATAAGATGAATGCTTGAACTAATATGATCCACAAGATACGCAATACTACCAGGCGCCATTCCCCCGACGCAAAGCCCTAACGTAAAAAAGAAAGACACATTTCTCGCGCGAATAGCTGGCGGAAAAAGGGAGTTCATCACAACATGCATTGGCGCACTGATAAGAGCAGCCGATAAAATGAGAAGAATCTGCGCACTATAACAATGGTTGTTTTGCAAAAGAATCAACCCCACCACATTAAAAGGAATCACACATAGCGCAGCCGACATCATAAAAAGATACGTATTATTAAGGCGATCATAGATAGCACCACATAAAGGCGTCAAAACAACATAACAACACAAAGCAATAAGCGTACAATGCAAACCGATCATATCGTGTGCACCTTCAATACGTACAACAAAAAAATGAGTATAAATCATTGGAATCCATATGGTTAACCCAATAAGCATCCCCATTAATATGACCATCAGACGTTTAAGCGGCAAATGCTTTACAAGCAAAGAGTGCGGCACTTTCAATGGAATCGGTATCTCATCAAGAATCGCACGCATATTAAAACCCCAAAAGGCAATAATCGCACTTAATAAAAAACTCATACGCCAAAGCCACGGTATATCATGCTGATATTTAATGCAAATTATTGAAAGAAGTACGCCAAATAAACTCCCAAGAGCACCTGAGGCCGTTAATAAACCACTCATCAGACCATAATTTCGCGCATGGTATTCCATAAGATACGTTCCAGCATTGGTAAACTCGCCGCCCAATGAAAGACCTTGTGCCAACCTGAGTAAAACAAACAAAACCGTAGCGAGTGAACCTATCATTGTATAATTAGGTAAGATAGCAATAAGTAATGCAGGCAAAATTGCCCATTTTACGGTACTTATGAGAGCTATTTTTCTTCCCTGTACATCGGCCATATAACCAAAAATAATCCCCCCAATTGGGCGTACAAAAAAAGAAGCACCAAATAAAAAAAGTGCAATAATATGCGATTCAGCAGGTGTTGCATTCGGAAAGAAAGACGTAATGAGCAACGGGCTCAAATGAACAAGTAACAAAAAATCATAATAGATAAAAACATTACCTATCATAATAATCCAGGTTATACGCGTTGTTTTAGACATCAGTCATAGTGAGCACTCATTCAAATTCCCTGCATGATACGGCTATTAAACAAAAACATAAAAGTTGAATATTAATCTATATTTCTAATAAATAACATCATACTACCCCTCACTTTTTTTAGCTTCGGTTAAGACCCCATAAAATAGCCTTTCATATTCTTCATAATCTCTATTGATCATATGCCTTATCCATCGAAGGCCGCGTGTAAAAACGGAATAGAGTGGAGTGTTTACCGTTTTTTTAAAAGAACAGGTTTGATATGATCCTATTAAACACATACAAAAAGTTGCTATAGCGACAACGGCCATAAGTTTTTTGAGTCGCTGTACACACGTCATATGCGTATCTTCCATATTGAACCCTTGCGTTTTTAAATTCTTGAACATTGATTCAATTGACCATCTTTTTTTATACGTTGATAAAATGTGTGTGGGATTATTGGCATTTGAGCAGACAATGAGCATTGATCCATCCTTCAATTTCTTACCAACGATTGTTAAGTGATGGGATGCTATTCTTTTGTAAAGATGGCGATCTTGGTCTGTTTTCAGATGACAAAAGAAGTTTTTTAATGGTTTTTTCGATGCTTTGCTCCATTCAACAAGGGCGTTATCCTTCACACGGATAAAAAAGGGACGTTATGTTGACACAAATAGTCCAACCAATCATGACCAATAAATTCACGATCAGCCGAAAAAGAACGAATACACGCAAATCCAAATACGGTGCGAAAGGATTCAAGAAGCTCAATACGAAGGTCTGTGTCGGAATTGCCTTGATGGGGCAATAAAACCCAAGCAATTGGAAAGACAATATGGCTATTGATCCGTGCCGCCAAAACCAAATAATTGATATCTGTTTCGCCAAATTTCCAGTTTGTTCGATCCAACATTAAATCCATTTTTGGCATTTTTCCATAGATGTGCATGAGCCACGCATGACTCAACTGGACGGGATCAATCTCTTGATAAGCAAAAAAACGACGTATTTTTTCAAGTTTTGCTTTGAAGGTAATTTTATGAGTCAAGCCCCTGGATAAGCGATGATGTTGGACACTGCCTTGATCGATCAGCCCTTCAACAAGAGACGCAAATGTTAAACAACGGTGTGGATGCCAACCTAATTTTCTGATAACACTAATAATGAGGGATTTGAGGATCATTTCTTTCATATTCTTGGTCGAATAATTTTAAGAAAAATAACCTTAAATCTCTCAGTTGTCTACTCCTTCATAAAAGTGAGGGGTAGTGTGAAATAACATATGATCAACAGCTATTATTCTTAGCAATTCTGCCGTCACAGCGAACCTGCGTAGCAGGTGTGGCTATGAAAAACAAACATTTTCGACGTAACAGGCATTTCTGACGTAACAGGCATTTTCGTAATAACAGCCACTGGATCACCACAAAAGCCTTCGGCTTTTTCGTGACGACGAGGGATGATAAAATTATCTTCTGCTGAAAATCATCGGTGTTGGGTATAAGCCTTTATTCTTTTGTTTATAGAATATTAAGAGTTTTTCAACTGTTCTCGAAAAACGAAATAGCATATTGTAATGCAGCATATGTTTTGGTCATATCGTGAAAGTGAACCATATGATAAAATCCTTTGTCACTTCCTTTTTAAGGTATACATTCTATTTAAGCATCTCTTGCATTTTTATTATTATAATATATAATAATTTGTCAATTTATTTTAATAATGACCGATTTTACAATAGAGAATTGCATAAAATCATTGACTTTATCAATAAAGAAGTTATTCTTGATGAACCCTCATCACCTACTGTTTCTCTTTATCTTTTTAATCCTCAACACATCTATAAAATCATAAAAAACCAGCTTCTTTTTTCAACGGTCACCGAAAAATCAAGTATTTCAATTGATCAACTGGTTGACAATCGTGATCTTGTTGATCGAAGTCGCCATAAACCACAAATCATAAATCAGGATATCTCTCGCGATTCAATGGAATTATTTAATAATGCTGAATTCTGCCGCCGTGAAGAAAAACTTGAAAAAGCGCTTGAACTCTATCAAAAAGCACATGATGAATTTTCAAAACATCATGAAGAAAGTGGACAAGGTTATTCGCTCTTATGTCTTGGTATTGTGTCATCCTTATTAGGAAAAAACGATAAATCGTTACTTTATTTACAACAAGCCCACGAAATATTCGATAAATTAACCGATAAAACGGGAATGCTGAATACGTTAAAATGGATTGCGCGTTATCATTTTTATAGGGGGGATTTTAGTAAAGCCATTTATTATGCCAAACAATCCTTAGCCATTGCATGCGAGCTAACGAATATAATCTATCAAATCAAATTAATTGACAACATAAGTTATTATCTTATTTTTTGCTCTGAATATGAAAAAGCCCATACGTTATGTCAATTTATACATGATTTATCAAAAAAAATTGGCTACATACGTGGTCAAGGAAAAGCACTCTACTCAATAAGTCATATTCATGCATTACGTGAGAATCTCAATCCCACTTACTATCATAATAATCAAACCATTAAAAATAGTGGTTTTATCATCCCAGAAAATAATTTTTCGATAAGCGCCTTACAGATCGCACTCAATACATGTGATGAAGCCTTATCTCATTTTAGACGAATTGGTGATAAACGAATGGAAGCACGTGCCCTCTCTCATATTGGCTTCATCAATATATCATTATCTCATTTTGATAATGCACAAAGTTTCTTTGAACAAAGTGAATTACTTGCCGATCATATTTCTGATAAATGGGGAAAAGCAATGACTCTGTTTGGCTTTGCCCTCCTTAGGAAAAATAAAAATGATTCAAATGGCTGTCGCACACTACTCGTTTCTTGTAACACTCATTTTGAAACAATCGGCGCACACTATCATCAATGTGAAGTCTTACTATATTTGTCACGTATTTATAGGCGAGAAAGTCACTACACGATAGCAGAAGCAACCTTGCACAAGGTGAATGAACTCAATTTAAATATTAACAATAAAAGAATTAAAAATAATGTTTTAATCGAACGTGCCCATATTAAACGCCGTATGGAACTGTGTGATGACGCGCGAGAGCTTTATGAACATGTTCATTTTAATACCATGAAATCCGTTAATTACGATCATATTGAAAGTATTCTCGGCATTGGGAAGATTAATTATAAAATTAAAAATAATTCCCTTGCTATGAATAATTTTAGAGAAGCTCTTGCTTTAGCTCAATCAATTGGCAATTTAAGGCAAGAAGGTATGGCATACCTTAATATTGCTAATCTTCAATTTCGCATGAGTCAAATCGATGACGCTTTTAAAAATTTTAAAAAGGCTGAAAAAATTTTTAGTGCAGGACGCATGAATCATGGATTATTAAAAGCCTCCTATGGAATTGCACGTATCCAAAAACAACGTGGTGACTATTCCAATGCTTCAACGATCCTTCAAAGAAACGTAGCTGAAGCCTGTCAGAATAATAAAAAAAAGGATATGCTTAAAAATCTAATTATTTTGGCTGAAATCGATTTTATTTATGGAAAAACAGAAGAAGCCGAACAAAAATATAAAAATGTTATTACCATTGCACATGAATGTAATGAATTCATTCAAAAAGGAACAGGGCATCTTGGGCTAACATATGTGCGGATGAGACAAGGAAAAATGACGGATGCATTACATGAAACAGATCATGCTTTAAAAATTTTCAGAGAACGCGATGATCATTTTATGGAATCACTTGTTCTACTCGCCCGTGGGAAAATCTATTCACACCTCGGCAAATGTGAAGAAGCCAATCTTTTACTTTCCGAAGCACTTGTTTTCTGTCAAAACAGTCATTTTATTTTTGGTGAAATTTCTTGTTTAATCGGCATAGGCGATTTTCATCGCAATCGTGGATGCTTTAAATTCGCTCATGATTTTTATTTAGAAGCCTTTCATAAGGCAAAACAATATGACTTCAAACGTATAAAAGCCCGTACAATGCTTAGGCTCGGGGGTTGTAATTATGTTCTTGGTCGCTATGAATTAGCCAATGAATATTTGGAAAAAGCACTCGTAATTACCAAAGATTTAGGCGATTACTCCCTAGAGGGTAAAATCCAATTTGAACAAGGTGTCTTTTTATTTTATTATGGAGAATTAAGTCCTGCTCTCAATGTATTGCAACAATCACTTGTCCTTTTTCGTAAATCTCAAAATAAAATAAAAGAAGCGAAAACATTAAGAATATTAGGGAATTTAGAATATGCACTTAACCGTGATTTGAACTTTTTTGCACACGATGTGGCTCAAAAAATTCTAGATACAACCTGTGACGTATGCGAGAAAAAACGAATGCTTATTCGTTTTGCCCAAAATAATTTTTATCATCGTAAATTTAAACAAGCTCAACATATTATTGAAGAAAGTTTGGATTATTTTAAAAAAATGGATAATCGTTACGAGCAAGCGATCCTCCTATACCATAAGGGGAAAAATGAAATGCTCACTGGACATTTTAAGAACTCAGAAGAAAGTTTTAATTTATCTCATAAACTCTTTTTTGAACTTGATATCCCTGGTGGCATGATCAAAACAAAACGTGGATTAGCTAAACTTATGCTTAAGAAAATGGCATATACTCATGCACGAAATTATTGCCTCCAATCACTTTATGAGAGCGAGCAAATTAAAAATTTGAACGATCAAGCCAAAAACCATTATTTATTAGCTAAAATTGAAATGGCTGATGCCAATATAGAACTGGCATTTAAGGAAGCATCAAAAGCCGAACACCTTTATGAACGACTTGGTCAACGTTGGAACTACAACAAATGCATTGCCTTAAAAGGGACTCTTTTCATGAAAAATGGCAATATTGAGAAAGCTATAGAATGTTATGAAAAAACACTCCTCTTTTTAAACCAATCACCAAAATCTGAAGATTTGTTTAATGTGTTATGCCAATACGCATGTGCCAAAATGCTCACTGGAAAAAACGAAGAGGCACTTGCCATCTTCAATGGGCTTCTCACCGACACACATTATACGGCGAATATAAAACTGATGACTAAACTCCATATGAAAATGGGCGACTATTACAGACATATTAAGAAATTCGACCTCTCGCATGCTCTGTATGAAAAAGGATATACTTTAGCCAAACAAAACACATTAAAGGAAGACATGTTACATTTTCTCATTAAGCAAAAAATACTTTTCAATCAATCTGGATTTAAAAATAAAGAGGATTTTACACACGCAATTGACACGTGTACACGTGAAATGGGATTAAACAAGGAATCAACGTTATTTATCATGAATCAACTTGCTAAGATTATATAGAAAATATGTAAATCTCAGATAAAGCTCTCAATTATTCACAATTTTTAAACCTCAATTCGGGATTACATTTTAATAAAACCCTATACTCCAGCCGTCATGGCGAACCAGCGTAAGCTGGTGTGGCCATCCAGAAAATAATCTTTTTGAGTAAAATAGCCACTTCCGAAATAACAGCCACTGGATCACCACAAAAGCCTTTGGCTTTTTCGTGATGACGGTAGGAGACATATAGGGTTTTCTGTTATATAATCCCGAACTGGGGTTTTAAGACAATACTAAATATTTAGTTTCGTAAATTATGGATAACATTCGTAACGACCCCCCAAAAACTAACAGCCATATCGTTGGTAAGTTCAATATTTGCAAACGATGGGTTCTCAGCTTTTAAAATGGCTTTTCCATTTTGATGAGTAAAGCGTTTAACAGTGAGATCACCATTAACGGCAGCAATGACAATGTCATTATTTTTAGCCGTTAATGATCGATCAACGACGAGTAAATCACCATTACGAATGCCTGCATCAACCATTGAATCGCCTGATGTTCTTACAAAGAATGTAGCTGGCGCATTTTGAACGAGATGTTTGTTTAAATCCATTGTAATCGAAAAATGATCATCAACAGGTATTGGAAAACCAGCTGAAACACTACAATCATAAAAAGGGATTTCATAAGATGTCGGAGATGATGCTGCGCAAAAAATATCACTGAATAAAGAAGTATTTATTTTTTCTTTAGTACGCGATAATAGATTTTCACTCGCATAGCTAAGTTGATTAAGCCATGCATTAAGTGGCTCAATACAACTTTCAGGCACACGTATGCTTTTTGTTTTTTCTCTGAATTTACCAGAGTTTGGTTTTCGACCTGCTCCTGCGCGTTTTCCTCCGCGAATTGTCATAACCTTATCTCTTATTTTTTTTGATATCTGTGTCATTAATCATATTTGATATACGAACTTTAATCAATAAATAATATCAGATTTAGATACGGCATCACTTTATCAGCAGGGCTAATTAATTTTTTTTAACAACGCCGCATGCAAATCAGCGTTACCTGCAGCGATACTCTTACCACCAACAACAGTCTTATCACCTGTTATAGTCGTCACTGTCCCACCAGCTTCCTGAATCATTAAAACACCCGCGGCATAATCCCATAATTTCATAGGTTCTTCAAAAAACATATCAAAACGACCACAAGCAACGTACGCCAAATCAAGGGATGCCGCCCCCATGCGACGAACACCTGCCGAATAAGGAACAACGGCTTTCAATCGATCTTGGAACACATCAGCATCACCATGATGCCCATATGGGGCACCAATGCCTATCAAAGCTTCATCAAAATTACGGCGTGCAGACACACGAATACGACGTTGATTAAGGAAAGCACCCTTCCCTTTTTCGGCCCAAAACATCTCATCTTTAATTGGATCATACGTCACGCCTGCAATGATTTCATTTTCCATTTGCAAGGCTACAGTAATTGCAAATTGCGGAATACCGTGCAAAAAGTTTGTCGTACCATCAAGGGGATCAATAATCCACTTTTGTGTCGGATCTTCACCTGGTATAATGCCAGATTCTTCAGCAATAAAACCAAACTTTGGACGGGCTTTCCTAAGTTCAGCAATCAAAATATCTTCGGATCGGCGATCGGCCGTTGACACGAAATCCCCAAGACTTTTACGTGAAACTTGCAATTGTTCAAGTTCACCAAAATCACGAATAAGACCACGTGCCGCCTTTTCAACAGCACCAGCCATTACATTAACCAATGCCGACCGTGTTGTAAAACGTGATGAAACATGCATTAATTTTTGGCTCTTTCAACATAAGTTGCATCCGCTGTATTAACAACAACACGAACGCCAGCACCAATATGTGGCGGCACCATAATACGTTGACCATTTGCCAATGTTGCTGGCTTAAACGATGATGATGCCGTTTGACCTTTTACAACAGGTTCTGCATCAACAATCTCAACAATAACGGTATCAGGCAATTGAACACTAATCGGCCTACCCTCATACATAGAAAGATTTACAACCATACCATCTTGCAAAAAGACAGCAGAATCACCAACAAACTCACGGGAAATACTAATCTGCTCAAATGTTTCTTGATCCATAAACACCAAATCATCGCCCTCAGCGTACAAGAATTGATGCGGCATTTCATCCAGGTAAACGCGTTCAACCGATTCAGCAGAACGAAAACGCTCATTTAATTTAGTACCTTCAACAAGGCTCTTCATTTCGGCTTGCATATACGCACCACCTTTACCAGGTTGCACATGCTGCGTTTTTGTTACTGCCCAAAGCTTGCCTTGATAATCAATAATATTACCAACGCGAATTTCATTTCCGCTTATTTTCACGTCTAAATTTCCTAAGGATGATGGATTCAAAGAACTTGGTAGCGGAGGAGGGACTCGAACCCCCGACACGCGGATTATGATTCCGCTGCTCTAACCAGCTGAGCTACTCCGCCGAATTGTTCCTCTTTTGTAGCGTATTTAAGAAAATCTGTCAATCCTTTACATGCTTTTTTATCAATTAAAGTTTGCTCATAACCTCAATAACAACAACAGCAATACCACCCAATAAAATCACTGAAACAACCCATTTATTCATAAAGAAAGAGGATGATTTCTCACCAAAAGCAACTAAACATGGTAAAATAATAGCAAGAACGCTAAGAGCAATCGCTGCAAAACCTAAAGCAAAGACAAACCCTTCTGGATAGAAAAGTGAGAAAATAAGAGGTAACAAAAAGGTGAGTAATGCAACAATTAAACGCTTGCTAGAAGTAAGACTGGATGCCCCCGCTCTCTTTTGATGCGCATCCACAAACCATTCTGATATATAATCAAACAAGCCCATAGCCACCCCCAAAAAAGACGTCGCAATCACCAAGAACGTAAAAATATTCATCACCAAAGAAAAAGAAGGATACCCTGTTTTTGATGCTAATTGAGCAATAAATATCCCTACATCACCCGTATTTTCAAAAACATTTCCTAGAACACCTAGGGTTAACGCCTGCCAAATACCATAAACGATAAGTGGTATCGCACTGCCAATAAAGATGCTTTTATAAATTATTTTTTTATCACCATCTAGATAATTAATAAGACTTGGCAGACTTCCATGAAACCCAAAAGACGCAAAGAAGATAGGAATCGCATAGTACAATGACATTGATGTAAATACGTGTTGCGATGTCAAATTCTTAAACGTTACAAAAGGTGACATGATCATAATAATGACAAAAAAAGCAACGCATTTTGCTATAAATAAAAACCGATTCGCATAATCAACCGCTTTTGTACATGAAACAACAAAAAAACCAAAAAGACACGTATAAGCGATCGCAAGAAATGGCTGCTTAATATGGCTATTTTGATGCAAAATGGAGGCACTTCCCGAGATATAAGCCGACAAAAGCGACCAAAAAAGCATCAAAAGACTGAATGCTGCTATATTTTTTGCAAAAGCACCAAAGCGTTCCTCCGCGATTGTAGCGATACTTCGCCCCTTGCCATGACTAATTTCAACCATAATATAGGCAGCGTACATCATATAAATCCACATACCAATTAACAAAAAAAGACTTTTGCTCAATCCAAATTGAGCCGACGTCATAGGTAAAGCAAGCATCCCTGCACCGATCGTTGTGCCAGCGATCAGAAGCGTTGCACCAATAAATTTTTGATTCATACCGATTCTTTCTCCTTAATTTAGTAGCTTTCAGCTTTTCTCTATCATCTTTATTCTCGAATCAAATGTGAAGATGACAAACATATGGCCAATAATTACATTATCTATGTTAAAAAAAACGGAACAACATGTGCCCCGTTTTAATCATTATTCATTAAAAAAATAAATCTTAACCAGCAACTGCCGTTGACGACAATGTCGCACCTGGTGCAGGCGCTACTTTCGCTGGTGCATTTGGCATAATATTACCATCAATATCACGCATTACAACTTTTGATTGTTCGCGTAATTGCATCACAATCTTAGCCGCTTCACGTGTCGACACCGCACGAATTAAATCAGGCTTAATATCATCAAGCGCTGGTGGCTGCATAACACGTTTATCTTCAACACGAATGACACTATACACAGCATCACCATTCTCACCTGCTTTTCCAAGCACGACAGGCTCAGGGATCAACGTTGCTTTTGTTGCCTTAAACAACACATCGGCCAAATCAGATGGCATTTCTTTTTTAGGAATATAGCCTAAATCACCACCAGTTTCTTTTGTGTTTGTGTCAATTGATTTTTCTTTCACACAATCATCAAATTTCTTACCTGCTTTGATTTCTTTAATAACATCTTTCGCCTCTGCTTCTGTTTTAAGCATAATATGTCGTATACGGATCTCCATGTCATCTTTTGGATAAATCTTAAGGAATTCTTTATACGCTTCGCTTAGCATTTCAGGCGTAATCACTTGTGCCAATTGCTTATCAAGATAAGCACGCTGAATCAGTCCTTTACGTAATTCTTCTTGCTTTTTGAGCAAATCAGAAGATGTTTCTAATCCTGCCTTCTTGGCAGCTTCAATCAGTAACTTTGTATCCGCTACACGCATTAATAATGGTTCAAACAATTGATGGAATGGCGCCCCTTTTAATTGCTCTGGCAATGTTGTAAAGCTCTCACGAACTTGACCAAGCGTAATTTTATCCCCGTTTGCGAACACACCAACGACCATTGAATTATCAAGTGCCTTTTCATTAACAGCTGAAAAATCTTTGCGTTCTGGCGATTTTGGTGGATTTTTATCAGGCACGAGACCTTGCATTGGTGGCATTTCTGGAATCGGCAAAGGCTGTGCATCAAGCCCCGTTAATTGCAAACCAGATGCCTTACGTAAACCATCAAGAACCTTTGCAGCATATCGCGGTATCACACCTTTTTCAATTTGTGGTTTAAGAGCCTCAAAAGGTGCTGGTTGCAACGGTCGTTTATCCTTAACAAAGAAAACACTGTACCCTTGGTCTGGGATTTGTATAACCTCGGAAACCACAGCACCCTTTTCAGTTTGATACAAGGCTTCATTCTTAAGATCTGTCTTTCGAATCCAACCAAGATATCCTTTATTGGGTTTTGTCGTTTCATCAATTGATTTGGCGGTAACAGCGGCTGCAAAGCGCGATTCTAAATTACCACGTGTTGCCGTTAATTCTTTAAGTGCTTTTTGTGCTTCTTCTTTTGTTTTGAACAAAATATGTTGCACTTCACATTCCATTTCATCTTTTGGAATCAACTTTAACAACTCATCATATTCAGCACGTAAGATATCATCATTAATGAATTTTGCTGATTCTTTATCAAGGAACGCGCGTTGAAGAAGAAGTTCTTTTGCATCAAGAATACGTTTTTGAACATCCGCATCACGGTCAAAACCAGCTGTAATCGCAGCATCTAATAAAATTTTACTATTCACTAAACGATTCAATAAACTGACATAAAGTTTCGAAAAAGGCGCTTCACGCATTTTTGCAGGTAATTCCATCAGCAAAGCCTGAACTTGACCGAGTGTAATTTTGCTTCCGTCTAAGAATTCAGCAACAACACGGCTGGTATCACTCAAATTCGTATCAACCTTAGCAGCACCTGCTGATTCTGTTGCTGCGGATTTTGCATCAACCGCTTTTGCTTCTACTTTTGTTTCTGTCTTTGTATCACCTGCTAAACCTGCAGCCGCACTTATTGAAAGCATCAACACTGCTTTCAATAATGAAGTTTTTGCCATCATAGACGCTATTCCTTTTAAGTCTAAATTGTTCATATTTTGGATTATAGCAACGCAATACCCTTTTCTGCGAGTCAATTTTGCGTAAATGCTAGAATTTTTTATGTATTTAGGTTAATCTTGATCAAGAAGCAAAAAATTACACCCATTTCATGCTCATATTTTACGGGCATCGGGTGTACTTTACAAATGATGGAACTCTGTAAACAGAGATAAATGTTGAGGTTAATATGATGATTAAAACGTTAGTGCAAAAAGTTTTTGGTTCAGCAAATGAGAGAACCATTAAAAAGTATGCACGCATAGCTCAGCAGATTAATCAAATTGAAAATGATTTTATTACATTAACAGATGATCAGCTAAAGGCAAAAACCTCTGAATTCAAACTGAGGTTGAAAAATGGTGAAACGTTAAATGATATTTTGCCAGAAGCCTTTGCAACTGTTCGTGAAGCCTCAAAACGGGCACTCAAAATGCGCCCTTTTGATGTACAACTTATTGGTGGTATGATTTTAAATCAAGGCATGATCACTGAAATGCGTACAGGTGAGGGAAAAACCCTTGTTGCCACCCTGCCCGTCTATTTAAATGCCTTAACGGAGAAAGGTGTACATGTTGTAACGGTAAATGACTATTTAGCCAAACGTGACTCCGATGAGATGGGAATCTTATATCGTTTTCTAGGATTAACGACAGGATGCATTATTCATGGATTAAATGACAGCCAACGCCGTCAAATGTATGCGTGTGATATTACTTATGGAACAAACCACGAATTTGGTTTTGATTACCTACGTGATAACATGAAATTCCGTTTAGAAGAAATGGTCATGCGTCCCTTTAATTTTGCGATTGTTGACGAATGTGACAGCATTCTTATTGATGAAGCGCGTACACCACTGATTATTTCAGGCTCAGCTGAAGATTCATCTGAAAACTATAATGCGATTAATGCATTGATCCCTTCCCTTTTAGATGAAGATTTTGAAAAAGATGAAAAACAACGTTCTGTGACATTAACTGAAAGCGGTGTTGAACGAATTGAAAAACTTCTTTTTTCTAATAATTTAATAAAAGGAAGCGGTCTTTATGATGTGCAAAACATCGCCATTGTTCATCATGTCAATGCGGCGCTAAAAGCCCATAAAATATTCGTACGCGATGTGGATTACATTGTAAAAGACGGTAAAGTTGTCATCATTGATGAATTTACAGGTCGTATGATGGATGGTCGCCGTTATTCAGATGGCCTACACCAAGCTTTAGAAGCTAAAGAAGGTGTTCAGGTTGAGATGGAAAACCAAACATTAGCCTCTGTCACTTATCAAAATTTTTTCCGACTTTACCCGAAAATGTCAGGTATGACAGGTACAGCCGTAACAGAAGCAACTGAATTTGAAGAAATTTACAATTTGTGCCCGATTGAAGTCCCTACTAATTTGCCAATTTCACGTATCGACTATGATGATGAGATATTCCTAACCGCAGCAGAGAAATATGACGCTGTTTTGAAGCAAATTCGCGAATGCCATGCCCGCAACCAGCCTGTTCTTGTGGGAACAACAAGCATTGAAAAATCAGAATTTATTGCAAGCTTACTTAAAAAGAATAAGATCCCCCATCAGGTTCTAAATGCCCGTTATCATGAACAAGAGGCGTACATTATTGCCGACGCAGGTCGTTATGGTGCGGTTACGATTGCAACAAACATGGCTGGTCGTGGTACAGATATTAAACTTGGTGGCAACGTTGAGATGCGTATTGAACGGGAGCTTGCCGATGTACCAGAGGGTGCTGAACGCGATCGTTTGATTGAAGCAATTCGCCGTGATGTTGAGGTCGATCAAAAACGTGTGAAAGAAGCTGGTGGTCTTTTTGTAATTGGTACAGAACGTCATGAAAGCCGCCGTATTGACAACCAATTACGTGGTCGATCAGGACGTCAAGGTGATCCAGGTGCATCCCGTTTCTATATCTCACTTGAAGATGACTTAATGCGTATTTTTGGTTCACAAAAATTAGACGTAATGCTTCGTAAGCTTGGTGTTGAAGATGGTGAAGCGATTTCGCATCAATGGATTAACAAGGCGTTAGAGCGCGCGCAGCACAAAGTTGAAGCCCGAAATTTTGATATTCGTAAACATCTGTTACGTTATGATGACGTAATGAATGATCAACGTAAAATTATTTATGAACAACGCAAAGAATTGATGAATTCAGAAGATATCTCTGAAATGGTTGCGGATATGCGTGAAGAAGTCATTCATGATTGTATTGATGCCCATATTCCAGAAAACACATTACCAGAACAGTGGAACATTACAGGATTGCATGCTGAAGTTATTCGATTATTTGCCCTTGATATCCCTATCAAAACCTGGATTGATGACGAAGGGATTACACCCTTCGAAATTAAACGCCGTATTCATAAATTACTGACTGAACTCATGACCAAGAAAGAAGAAGAGTTTACAGGTCAAACAATTCGTATTGCTGAAAAAACGTTGTTATTACGTTTGTTTGACCAAGCCTGGAAAGATCATTTGCTTTCACTCGATCATTTGCGCCAGGGAATTAACCTTCGTGCATACGCACAAGGTAATCCACTGAATGAATACAAACGTGAAGCTTATAATTTATTCCAATTTATGTTGGGACGCGTTAAGGCTGAGCTGGTATCAACACTCTCCCATTTTGAATTTTCCGTATCATCAGGCATGTCAATTGAAAACGCGCTAATGCCAGAAATTAATTTTGATGAGATGGATGAAATATTGCCAAATTGGCTAGCAGATAATAATGAAGCAACAACGGTTCCACCAAAATTTGCCACATTACAAACACGTCAATCAGCATTAGCGTTTGATTCTGCCAATCCAGAAACCTGGGGACGCGTCTCACGAAATGCGGATTGTCCATGTGGCTCTGGTAAAAAATATAAATATTGCCACGGTGCTGTTTCATTTTAAATGGTAGGTTTTTTATTTTTCACCCCCTGACTATACCCATTTCAGATAATTTTTAGCAGAAGGTAATTTTATCATTCCTCGTCATGACGAAAAAGCCGAAGGCTTTTGTGGTGATCCAGTGTCTATTATTGTGGAAATGCCTGTTGCGTCAGAAATGTTTGCTTTTCTGGATGGCTACATCGGCGATGCCGATTCGCCATAACGGCGGAATTGCTAAGAATTATCGGTGCTGAGTATAAACACAAGGGGTATTTTTATTCCCTTTAAGGGCGTATGATGACGTCAATTAGATAATAATGAAAGGAAGTTCTAATGCGTATCTTATTTTGTGGAGACGTCGTTGGACAAAGTGGTCGTGATGTTGTTATCAAAAATCTTCCACTTCTGAATGAAAAACTAAAACTTGATTGTGTGATTGTGAATGCTGAAAATGCAGCACATGGTTTTGGTATTACCCCTGGCATTTGCCGTGATCTTTATAAAGCTGGCACCCATGTGATATCAACAGGCAACCATGCGTTTGATCATCGTGATATTATGGCACACATGAATTCTGATAAAAATATCATTCGCCCTATTAATTATCCTGCCGCAACACCTGGACGTGGTTACACCGTCTTTACAACACCACGGGGGAAAAAAGTACTCGTCGTGAATGTAATGGGACGTCTTTTTATGGATGCACTTGATGATCCATTTGCGGCTATGGAGGAGATATTTAAGACATATACCCTTGGTGGTCTCGTCGATGCTATTGTTGTTGATATGCATGCTGAAGCAACATCGGAGAAAATGGCTATGGGACATTTCTGCGATGGTAAAGCAAGCTTAGTCGTCGGCACACACACGCATATACCAACAGCTGATTGTCAGATTTTACCAAATGGCACAGCCTATATGACAGATGCTGGCATGTGTGGTGATTATAATTCAGTCGTGGGAATGGAAAAAAGTATACCGCTTTACAAATTCACACGCAAAACACCGCCACCAGCACGTATGCAACCCGCAACAGGAATTGGCACACTTTGTGGGGTTTTTATCGAAACAGACGATGTGACAGGCCTTGCAAAAACAATAAAACCAATCCGCATTGGCGCACGGCTTGATCAAACATCATTGGATGACTTTTAAACTTATCTAAAGCTACTAACAAGGCTACTGCACAATAAATGCCATCCATCAACAAGCACGAAAAAGATAAGCTTAAACGGTAATGAAATCATCACAGGTGGTAGCATCATCATACCCATTGACATCAAAACAGATGCAATGACCATATCAATAATAAGAAACGGAATAAAGATCAAAAAACCAATTTCAAAAGCACGTTTTAATTCACTAATAATAAAGGCTGGCACCAGGATTCGAAGCGGCGTGTCTTCAGGCGTTTTCATCGTCTCAATTTTGGCAATATCAGCAAACAGGCGTAAATCTTTTTCGCGCACATTTTTAAGCATAAATGCCTGAAATGGTTTTGACGTCCGTTCAAACGCATCTTTTTCATTAATTCTTTCTTCTATCAATGGATGAATTCCATCGTTATAAGCCTTCTCAAATGTTGGCGTCATAATAAAAAATGTTAAAAATAACGCAAGACTCAACATAATCATGTTTGGTGGCGATTGCTGTGTACCAAGCGCACTTCGCATAAACGAAAAAACAACAACAATACGGGTAAAAGAAGTAACCATCATCACAAGAGATGGCGCCAATGCCATAATGGTGAGTGTCATCAACATTTGGATCATTCGACCCATCATTGACCCACTTGTTGTTCCCATATCCAAGGTAAAAGTATCCGCCATAACGGGCGAGATGAAAAAAAAGGCAAGCATCAAAACTAAAGAATAGAATGAACGCTGAGGGTACTGTTTCATGAGACAACCTCAATTTCCTGATTAAGGTTAACAGGACCTTTTAAAATTAAATCCTGATTCTGTCCAAGCAAAATTAAATAACCATCCGATTGATGACGCATCCAAATGACACGATGCTTTTGATCAAGGACCAGAGAATCTAAAATCTCAATATTTTGTGATTGCAAACCAAACTTCACAAACCATTTTTTATGTTGCATAAACCGAATCAAAAATAAAAGCCCGAACATCAGCCCAAACACAACCAAAAAGGCGGCAAGAATATTCAGCATCTATTTTATCCCTTGCGTATAGGCACGAGATGCGTTGATATACTGAAAACTTTTATCACCTTCGTCCTGAATTTCACGAAGACGATTTTCCGTTTCCTGATGATGCGCACGCATTTTTTCTTGAAAATGCTGAATGGCTGTACGCATCTCCTCCTTCTGATCAGGTGGCAGTGTAAAAACATCACTTAAAATAGATTGTAATTCTGATTCTAACACATGAAAGGCAACATCAGGATTCATATCATATGCCCACGAAGGTACATTATCAGGCCAGCCTAAAATGCGTTCGGCAACCAGTTCAAGTTTTTCTTTAAGAGGATTCATGAATTTAAAATTTTATTAAAAACCACTAATTTTAGTGTAAGGCTTTTAAATAAATTCTGCAAGTTTTTGAATGAGAAAAGTAGTGCTTTGACTCAAAGCTTTTTCTCCTATTACGTGCAACAAAAGAATAAATACGCGTTGATTTTAAAGACGTCTCGTCCTACAAAGAAGATGTTTATGAACAGCGTATAACAAGGTGTTTTGTGCGATGCATTATGCGGTTGATGTGTGTGAAAAAAATGTTGGTCGTCGTATACATAAAAGGCACCGTCTAAGGGGCAGACAACAAATAAGATCTGCCTTATTTTTATCCCTTCAACATAAATCGAGGTCTTTGAAACGTCAGGTTGCACGTTCCTTATTCTTGATTATCACGATAACTTACCCATGGTTTTTATGGGATTTATTTCCGTAAATTACGGCAAACAGTCTCCTGTCTTTTGCATAATAATAAACTTTGTGGTAAAAACAATCAGCTCTCGTAAAAAATAGGTAGGCATATGCCGGATTTACCTAAAAAGTCAGATTCATCTAAAAATGATGTACACCAATCTGTTTGGCTTAGCAGTATGGGCGTTGCGTTAGAATATTATGACTTCATTATTTATGGCTTGCTTCTGCCTTTTATGATGCCTCTCTTTTTTGATGAAACCAACTCAATGGCAATTCTGCTAAAAGGTTTTTCTGTATTTGCCTTGGGATACATTGCACGTCCATTAGGCGGAATTCTGTTTGGTCAACTGGCTGATCGAAAGGGACGTAAGATTGCATTCACATCAGCGATGCTCGTTATGGCATGTGCAACGGCACTAATTGGCCTTTTGCCAACATTTAATAATATTGGTGTGTTATCAACATGGTTACTTATCCTTTGTCGTTTAGCACAAGGTATTTCTTATGGTGCTGAAATGCCTGGCGCCATTACTTTGATCAGCGAAACGCTCATAAAAACAAATCAGACTAAGATACATCACTCAAAACAAGGACTTTATTGTGGCATT
>CANKZX010000030.1 GCA_947488275.1 Alphaproteobacteria bacterium
ATGGATGAATGGCTGTATGTGATGAAACACGAAAAAGTGCCCGAGAATTATCATTCTCCCTACATGCAGCAAGTATCGGATAAGCTGAGGATTCTTCGCATGACGGAGAAAGAACGCAGTGCCTATACGTTCTACATGAAGAAAGTCTATAATGACCGCGATGAGTTAGAAGCCGCCATTATGAAAGGGGAGGCTAAAGGATTGGCGAAGGGAAAAGCCGAAGGGAGAGCTGAAGGATTAGCCGAAGGTGAAGCCAAAGGAAAAGCGGAAGGTCTTGCCGAAGGTGAATTGCAAGCTAAGCGAGCAATTGCCCTTAACATGATTAACCGAAACATGATTAACCGAAACATGGATGACGCATCCATTATAGAAATTTCAGGGTTAACGTCCACCGAATTTACAGCCCTCAAGCAATCATTAAAATAATTATCCCTCGCACGCCTGCAAAAGCCCTGCCTTTAAATTAGGGGTGATATCGAATGTATCATTTAACGTCACTTTAACCAAACCAATATCCGTCACAGGAATCACAAAATGAAGGCGCGTCCGTCCTTTTTTTAATTCATTCACCATGTGTTTTATATAAGCAATCTTTGCTTTTTCAGGATCAATGGTAAGCATTAGATTGTCCATCTTGGCTTTACTATCCAGTGGCTCTAATCCCTGCCCTGTTAACCTGAAACTTTCTTCGCCATCTGATTTTAAATTCCCCGTCACATAAACAGCCTGTCCTGGTATGAGTTTATCACGCACAGCCGCATATGCTTCTGAGAAAAAAGCAACCTCAAAAACACCACTTAAATCCGTTATTTGAACAAACGCAAATCGATCACCCTTTTTAGATGTTCTCTCTTGTTTTGTTAAAATAATCCCTGCAAGCGATACCGATTGATTGGTGCTTGTCGCACGTTCTTGCAAATCCATAGATTGCATCACACCAATGCGATCAAGAGTTTCCTTATACATATCCAATGGATGCGCACTTAAATAAAACCCTAATGCATCAAATTCTTTTTGCAATCGATCAAGGGGCGTCCATTCCATTATATTGGGAAGAGGTATTTCTTTATCCGTCTCAGCAGCACTTGTAGCAAAAAGCATCCGTTGCTTGCTTGCTTTCTCCGTTCGGGTTTGCTGGGCAATACCAAGAAGCGCATCTAATCCATCCGTCAACTGACGACGGTTGATATGCAATGCATCAAAACACCCTGATGCTACCATGTTTTCAAGCTGACGTTTGTTCACAGCACGTGGATCAATACGGGTTGCAAAATCACCCAAACTTTTAAAGACGCCTTTTAGCTGACGCTCCGCTACCAACGTTTCCATTGCCTGCGCACCAACATTTTTAATTGCAGCCAATGCATAACGAATACTATCCCCCTCAACACTAAAAGTTACATCAGATACATTAATATCAGGCGGCAATAACGGTATTTTCATTCGATCAAGATCTTGCCGATAAAGATTAAGTTTATCCGTATTATGCATATCTAATGTCATCGTTGCCGCGAAAAATTCCAATGGATAATTCGCCTTTAAATACGCCGTTTGATAGGCCAGTAATGCGTATGGTGCCGAATGTGATTTATTAAAACCATAGCCAGCAAATTTTGCCATTTGATCAAAAATTTGAGATGCTATTTCCTTTTTTACACCATTTTTAATCGCGCCTTCCGTAAAGAGAGCACGTTGCGCATCCATTTCTGATTTAATCTTTTTACCCATTGCACGACGCAAAAGGTCAGCCGCACCAAGGGTATACCCCCCCAAAACTTGGGCAATTTGCATAACCTGCTCTTGGTATACCATGACACCATAGGTAGGCTCCAAAATAGGTTTAAGCGATGGATGCAAATAGCTGACAGCAATCTCTCCATGCTTACACGACAAATAACGAGGAATATCATCCATCGGACCAGGGCGGTAGAGCGCAACCAAAGCAATTAAATCTTCAAATCGGTCAGGCTGCAAACGACGCAACACATCCCGCATACCCGCACTTTCAAGCTGAAATATGCCAACAGCCTCTACACGACACAGCAAAGCAAACGTCGCTGGATCATCAAGCGGTATCGTCTGAATACGGAAATTTGTACCTGTTCGCGCACGTACACGGGCACAACATTGTTCAATCACCGTTAGTGTCTTTAACCCCAAAAAGTCAAACTTTACAAGACCTGCTGTTTCAACATATTTCATATTGAATTGTGTAACAGCCAAATCTGATTTCTCATCACGATACAAGGGAACTAGTTGATCGAGCGGACGATCACCAATAACGACACCTGCCGCATGGGTTGAGGCATGACGATAGAGCCCTTCCAATTTGGTGCCCATATCCATCAAACGAGCGACGACGTCATCTTCGTCACGTTGTTGTTTAAGGGCGGGTTCTAGCTCAATCGCCTCCGCCAGTGTTACAGGATTTGCTGGATTATTAGGAATAAGCTTACAAATACGATCAACCTGACCATAAGGCATTTGCAGGACACGCCCCACATCACGAATAACAATACGTGCTTGCAATTTACCAAACGTAATAATATGCGCCACACGATCCATACCATATTTCTCACACACATACCGAATCACTTCATCGCGGCGATCTTGACAAAAATCCACGTCAAAGTCAGGCATAGAAACACGTTCAGGATTCAAAAATCGCTCAAACAATAAATTAAAACGAATAGGATCCATATCCGTAATCGTAAGCGACCATGCAACCAATGATCCTGCTCCTGATCCGCGACCAGGTCCTACAGGAATACCAGCTTCCTTTGCCCATTTAATAAAATCGGATACGATTAAGAAATAGCCAGGAAAACCCATGCGTTCAATAATACCAAGTTCAAAACGTAGTCGTTCGGTATACTGTGCACGTAGCTGATCAGCATTTTCGACTGGATGCAAAGGGAAGACTTCTTCAATCAAACGTTTTTCAAGACCCACATGGGATTGATCCCACATTTCATCACGCTCTGACCGCCCTGATTCAGTTGGAAAATTTGGTAAAATTGGCTTTCTGGGAAGCGGTCTATAAGAACAACGTTTTGCAATTAACACCGTATTTGAAATAGCCTCTGGTAAATCGGAAAAAAGTTCAACCATTTCCGCCGTTGATCTAAAACTATGACGTGGTGTCTCGCGGCGTCGCTGATCTTGCTCAACATAAGCACCTGCCGCAATACAGAGCAGAGCATCATGCGCTTGATGCATATCAGGAGTGTCAAAAAAAACATTATTTGTTGCCACAATTGGAATATTATGACGCAATGCAAGATCAAGAAACGCGGGTTCCAACTGTTGTTGGAGCGGCAGTCCATGTCGTTGTAATTCAATATAAAGCCGATCTGGAAAAAGGCGCATTAACGTTTGCGTAAAATCTTCAGCAAGATCCATCGTTGATAAGGTTAACAATTGAGCAAGCCCACTGTCATGCCCACCTGTTAGACAAATCAAACCATCAGTGTGCAACGCAAGTTCTTCCATTGTAATATGCGGACCAATAAGCCCTTGCTCCCTAAAATAGGCAAAGGTGATGAGTTTGAGTAAATTCAGATAACCAATTTCATTTTGTACAAGGAACACCATAGGGGAAGGCACAGTTGGTGTTTTTGGAAAATGAGGATTCAAGTCAATCGTCAATTGACACCCAATGATAGGCTGCACGCCTGCATCCGCTGCACTCAACGAAAACTCCAGTGCCCCAAATAAATTATTTGTATCTGTAAGAGCAACCGCAGGCATTTTATGTTTTTGACAAAGCTTTGCCACGTTCTTCATCAAAATCGCCCCTTCGGTTAACGAATAAGCAGAATGCACGCGAAGGTGCACGAACCCATCATACGTTAATGGTGAGAGCGAAGGTACGTCGGCAGAAATCATTATATCAGTTGTCAAAAGGAGGGCTTTGTTATTATGCGTTTCACCCAAGATACCTGCATTTACGAACAGGTTCAATATGTGTTACGTGTTTCGTAAGCAAACAATTCTGGGGAAGCATAAATGTTCAACAAAAAATCCGACTTCGATAATAAAGGCGGATTTTTTAAAATTCAGAAAATCAAAATAATGAAGGCTATCCAGCCGTTGCCGCAACTGCAGGTGGCGGTGTTTCTGCTTTTTTAGGTTTTTTGCTTTGGACAAATTTAGGCAATGCCGCTGATTCGACCACATCTTTATTAATGACAACCTCTTCAATATTTTCCATTGATGGCAGTTCGTACATTGTATCAAGAAGAATATTTTCCATAATTGATCGCAAACCACGTGCACCTGTTTTACGTACAATTGCTTTAGACGCAATCGATTTTAAGGCCTCTTCTTCGAAATTAAGTTTAATTTCTTCCATTTCAAAAAGACGCTTAAATTGTTTTACAAGCGCATTTTTTGGTTTCGTCAAAATCTCAATTAAAGCTTCTTCATTAAGATCTGTTAATGTTGCCAATACAGGTAAACGACCAATAAATTCAGGAATCAAACCGAAACGAAGTAAATCTTCTGGCTCAACATCTTTTAATAAATCACCTGTTTTACGTTCATCTTTTGTACGCACATCTGCACCAAATCCAATCGCACTTCCCTGTCCGCGTGCCGCAATAATTTTATCCAAACCAGCAAACGCACCACCGCAAATAAACAGGATATTTGTGGTATCAACTTGCAAAAATTCTTGCTGAGGGTGTTTGCGACCACCTTGCGGGGGAACGGATGCAACCGTACCTTCCATTATTTTCAACAATGCTTGCTGCACACCTTCACCTGATACATCACGTGTAATAGATGGGTTATCAGATTTTCGTGAAATCTTATCGACTTCATCAATATACACAATTCCGCGTTGCGCCTTTTCAACATTGTAATCCGCTGCCTGCAAGAGCTTTAAAATAATGTTTTCAACGTCTTCACCAACATAACCTGCCTCAGTCAATGTTGTGGCATCAGCCATCGTAAAAGGCACATCAATAATACGAGCGAGGGTCTGTGCAAGGAGTGTTTTGCCACTTCCCGTTGGCCCTATCAGCAAAATATTGGATTTTGAAATTTCAATATCATTGCCTTTTCCTGCGTGATTTAATCGTTTGTAATGATTATGAACAGCAACGGATAGTACACGTTTTGCCCGCGTCTGACCAATGACATAGTCATTTAATACGTTACAAATTTCTTGTGGTGTTGGAATGCCGTCATGTTGCGTGAAGCGAGCCGACTGGCTCTCCTCACGAATAATATCTGTACATAGTTCAACACATTCGTCACAAATGAAAACTGTTGGTCCTGCTATTAATTTGCGAACTTCATGTTGGCTTTTACCGCAGAATGAACAATAAAGTGTGTTCTTTGAATCACCGCCAGTAGATTTTGACATATATGTTACTCTCTGTTATTCGGGCGAAACCGCCCCTCCTTCTTATTATCATTGTGAACGCCAAAACCTCAACAAATGATTAACAAAACGAAGAAATTGGTAAAGTTTTAAATATCTTTTGTTTTTTCCGTTTGTAAAGCAACAGGTCTTGTGGTCACAACATGGTCGATCAGACCAAAGGCAAGCGCTTCTTCAGCAGACATGAAACTATCACGTTCCATTGTCTCTTCAATTTTTTGAAGCGATTGTCCTGTACTCTCAACATACATCTGATTAAGACGTGCGCGCAATTTCAAAATCTCGCGTGCTTGAATTTCAATATCAGTTGCTTGTCCTTGTGCACCACCTGATGGCTGATGCAACATAACACGTGAGTTTGCAAGGGCGTAACGTTTACCTTTTGTCCCCGCCGTTAAAAGCAAAGATCCCATTGAACAGGCCTGCCCAAGACAAAGCGTGGCGACATCACAACGAATATAACGCATAGTGTCAAAGATAGATAATCCTGAAGACACAACGCCGCCTGGGGAGTTAATGTACATAAAAATCTCTTTTTCAGGATTTTCTGATTCCAAAAAGAGCAACTGGGCACAAATAACAGAGGCCATTTCGTCGTACACTTGACCTGTTAGAAAAATAATACGTTCTTTTAAAAGGCGTGAGTAGATGTCGTAGGAACGCTCACCTCGACCGGACTGTTCAACAACCATTGGAATGAGCGTGGAAATTGGTGCATTCATAATATTCTCAACATAAGTTAAATCGGACTGATTAGCCTATTCTGCCCGATTTTCAGCTTATACGGAAGCACTCTCTTCTGTTTTTTTAGCTTTTTTAATCTTAATTTTTTTAGATTCATCTGCTTCATTTGCATTTTCAGCTGATTCATCTTCAAATCCAGGTAAAATACCAGCAAATTTCTTTTTTAAATCGTCAGTTTTAACAACTTTTACATCGCCTTTAATTTTTTCAAGAACAGTTGCCACAACCATATCTTCCAAAACTGGTGACGTTAATGAATCAATCGCCTTTTGGTTCGAACGATAGTACTCAACAACCTTTTTTTCTTGGCCTGGATAACGCATAGCTTCATTAACAATAAGGTGACGCACTTGTTCTTCCGTGATGAAAATCTTTTCTTTTTGCGCAATTGCAGCAATAACCAGACCTAAACGGACACGACGAATCGCGATATCCATATATTCTGCTTTTAAAACATCTTCAGGTCTATCATCTTCAGCATCAAGCGTATCTGTACGACGCGCATCATCCATTTCCGCCTTCAGGCGACTCCAAATAGTTTCAAATTCAGCATCGACCATACGTTGTGGCAAATCAAATGTGTACAATGTTGACATTGCATCAAGAAGAATACGTTTGTGGTAAAGGTGAATATAATGATTACGGTCTTTTGTTAAATTCGCACGCACGCGATCACGTAACTGCTCCATTGATTCAGCGCCTGATTCTTTAAGAATTTCGACATCTGTAATTGGCGCGTCATTTGGCACTTCATGCGCGACAACCGTAATCGTCATGATGGCTTTTTGTCCAGCAAGATTTTTTTGCGGGAAACTTGATGGAAAATTTTGCTCATGCACAAACGTATCACCAGCTTTTTTTGTTTTTAATACAGCTTCAATATCAGCAAAATCCGATTGCGTACCATCAAGAATAATCTTACGCTCTTTAAATGTTAACGAATCATTGATCTTATTTTTAACTTTTGTTTCAGCACTAATCGTTAGACAATCACCTTCTTTTGGCGCAGTTTTTTTATCAGCTGCCTTGAAACGTTTAATTGTCCCGCTGTAATTTTGAATGGCTTCATCAATTTCTTGCTCTGTTATAGGCGATGAAATTTTCTCAATCTTAATGGCATCATAATCAATTAAGTCAAAATCAGGAAGAACTTCAACACTTAAACGAAAGCTAAGGTCTTTACCAAATTCAAAACTATCCATTTCATATGTTGGCTGAAAGGCTGGTTTTAATTTATTTTCAGTAAGAACTGTACGGCTGGCATCCTGAATAAAAAAGTCTAAAATTTCACGTAACGCAGATTCTTCGTATCGCTGACGAACAATAGCCATTGGCACTTTTCCTGGGCGGAAACCTGGCATCGATAATGTTTTTGATTTTTCGATCAAAACATCTGTCATACGATTTGTAATCGCATCGTTTTCAATAACAATTTGAAATTCTTGTTTTAAATTATCTGAAACGACCTTCGTTACTTTCATAAATATTAAACCCTAACTAAAAAATATGGTGCGGACGAAGGGACTTGAACCCCCACAACTCTCGTTACCAGAACCTAAATCTGGCGTGTCTACCAGTTTCACCACGTCCGCGCGGATAACACATTTTATATTATATATCACAACGTTGGATTTAGTTGCAATAAAATCTCTACATTAAAAAATAAATAAATTGACGCATTGACATATGAAAAATTATTAGATAAATTTTATGTATGCTTGTTCAAATATGTTGCAAGTAATTTTAACCCTATTTTAGGAGTCTAGTCTTATGAAAAATTTAATTTTAGCTGCCGCTGTTGTAGTATTTGCATTCTCAGCTTTCGCAGAAGGTGAAGGCAATCAAGAATCAACAGATTCAACAGGTCAAACAGGATCAGAAGGTAACAGTTAATCTATTGTTCTTTTTATTTATTCAGACCCTCTTTTTAGAGGGTTTTTTTATTACTTACTAAATAAGGCTCTCCCACTGCCTCATAATACTATTTGTATCAAAACGTTCTGAAAGTGTAATTGCATGGACACTCAACTGTTGACGTTTTCCTGGATTATTCATTAATTCTGTCATCTGTGAAAAAAGGGCATCGATATCCCCAATGGCGAATAAAAGCCCATCAATACCATCACGCACAACATCTACATTTCCTGAACAGTTCGATGCAATAACAGGTAATCCCGCCGCCATTGCTTCACATAAAGCATTTGGAAATCCTTCATAACGTGATGGAAATACAAACACATCAGCAGCAATCAAAACCTTTGATAAATGGGGCGTTGTGCCTGGCAATGAAATATGATCCGTCATATTTAATGACTGAATAAGGGATAATAAATGCAATTTAAGATCGCCTTCACCATAAATTGTTAATTTGGGTAGGTAGACTGTTGCGTGCGATATATGCATAGTGATGATACGGGCAAAAGCACGAATAAGTGTCTCATGATCTTTTTGCGGGCTTAATCGACCAACGCTGATAAATTGGAATGATCGATCAGTCGTGTGATTTACCTGATGATATTCAGGGCATGGAAGAACTGCATTTGGAATAATTTGAATAAGGCGTTGTATATGTTCAGGGAAGTACGCACGACTCGCTGTTGTTTGTGCCACAATTACCTTTGACCGTGGATAGAGTTTAAGACGAAGCCATTTATAAAAGTCTGGCATGAGATGATGGGTTGGGTCAATCCGTTCGGAGATAATAATAGGTATTGAGCGCCCAATCATAGCAAGGAGAACAGTTATATTCATAATATCGATAAATGAAATGATACGATCAGGGTTTAATGCCCGAATTGCCGCACGTATGCACCAAAGACGTTTCAAAATGGCACACAAGCGACGTGGCAGCGAATGTACCTCCATCAATAAATTCAGCTGCACTAATTTAATTTTAGTTGATAACGGATAGAAAGGGACAGTCGTTGGCGCAGCCAGTGTAATCAGTGATACCGTATACCCGCGTTCAGCAAAATAATTAGCCAGCTGCGTGATGACACGTTCAGCCCCACCAGAGGTAAGCGATGCAATAATAAATGTAACGTGCATTTTGTCCATTATTGACCTTATGTAAAGCTGTGCATTTTACTGTGAAGTAGGTGTGAAGTCAATCGCTTCACAGTAGATTGCACAGTAAAAAATAGACGCATCATCTAAAATCTGTTTTGTTAAATAAGCTATCTGTTATGTTGTAATTAGCGACAGATTCCTGTTTAAAAGCTTCTTTAACCCTTGGGTCATTCAATGCATCTAGAAGTACTTTACCAAAAATAAGATGCGTGAGCATAACATGCTTTATTTTGCTAAAAATCATATTTCTTTCATAAAGATGTGCGTTGTTTAAAAAATAGTCATCTATTGTTTCTGGACTAAATATAAGATTAATATGCTTGCCCTTATCCAATTTTAATTGAATGTAAAAATTAAACTCTTTCATGAAACATTCTGCTGTCTCTAACAACGTTTTCATTGTTAATTTATCCCCTTTATTAACTAAATCATATTTTTTTTGAGGATCATTTGCGCTTTTCGAAATTTCAAATATATAACCCATATTCATTAGACGGGAAAGCCTGTTTATAACGGCTCGCTTGCTAATATCAAAGCAATCCGTAAATTGACGTGTTGAAAGGGCACCATATAACTTTAGTAATTCAACGATTAATTGATCGGTTGCATCTAATTCAATGATCTTGTTTTTCATTTTATTAAAGATAACCCGAATCCGTGGTCCGACTTCTTTAAATTGAGGCACTTCAACCCCCGCATTTTCACATGCCGTAATCATTCGCCTTATACCACTTCCCCATTGTTCAATAAAACCAATTTCTTTGAACACTCGACCAATCGTTGGATTTCGTAATTTAGATATTCCGTCTTGTAAATCATTGAATGTAAGTCCCCATGGCAAGAGGGCGCTGTTCTCAATTTCAATGCGATCGTTAAATATAGAGACACGGATAGGGGCTCCTTTTAATGAATAATCGGTATGAACGACTGCATTAATTATGGCTTCTCTGAGAGCTGTTTTAGGGATTTCCCAGTGCTCAGCATTGCGTATATCTTTTATTTCTAATCCAACACGTATATTTCGTTTAATAAAGTTAAGGGTCTCTTCTATCGCGTAAGGAAGATACGATTTAATGTCATGGGTATCAATAATATGACTTTTGTCATTGCCATCAAAAACGCCTACTTGTATCCATGCATCTGGGAAATGGGTCAATCGTGTTGAGGCAAATAAAATAATGCCTGCGTTTGTGGGTACTAAATAGTTGCCATTTTTAACAACAAGACCAAGGGAGATCAACTCTTTAGGCTCTATAGTGTGAATGTGTTTAAATAATTGGGCAATCGGTTCAAAATCAATATCACTATAATCAGACGCGCCACATAACTCCTCGTCAAAAGATTTATTTGATGTTGATCGCTGAATTGCCTTTATTAAATCATCATCAGCTAAGCGTGTCGTGGCTCCAATACGGATATAAGTTGATTGATTCTTCCCTTTTGCTTTTAAAAAATGGGGTCTTAGTGAACTTGGATAAATTTCTATTGATAGCAGATATATATTTCGATAACTGATAACGTCAATATTTGGTAAAATTCGTGGCTCTATCGAATCATGTATCTTGCTGGCAATCATTTCAGAAATATGATGAGGATTATCGATGCCCACCACATGGCGATCTTTATCAGACACGCCAACAATAATACGACCACCCGAAGCATTCGCAAAACCAATAATAGTTTCAATAATACGCTGTTCAGAGTTTAAATTTTCTTTAAATTCAAGTGTCGTTCCTTCGGGAAGGGCGATAATTTCTTCGATATTCATTTGCCCACCTTAAAAGTACATCTAGAATTTACTGTGCATTTTACTGTGAAGTAGGTGTGAAGTCAATCGCTTCACAGTAGATTGCACAGTAAAATTTTTTAAATCTGCTGAAAGCCAGGCTCTGCTATTAAATCAGAGCGGGCTTTTAATACGTGTGCTTTGATGCGTTGATAGGTTTGCGATTCGCTTATATCATGGACGCTCTTGGCAAACGAAGCTGGATCATAAGCATCAAAAATCAACCCAACATCAGTGGTTTCAATGAATTGCCGAATTTCAATGCCATCTGAACTTACCTGTGGGATGCCTGCATAAATATATTCAAATAATTTATTGGGTAACGCATGAAACATTTTATTATCATTCGAATCACAAATAAAGACACCGATGTCTGCTGTATGGGCGTAATTGATAATGTCGCGATCAGGAATGGGCGGCAGGAAAAACACCCGATCAGCAACACTTGATTGCTGTATGGTTTCCTTAAAATGAAATGCCATTTCAGCAAAACCTGACCCCTGAATAAGGAGCACATAATCAGGCAGCCATTGCATCCCCGTAATAAGTGTGTCGAGTTTTCGATCAAACGACAACTGCCCCACATAATAAAGAATCTTTTTGTGATGCAAAGCTTGGGGGATGAATTGTTGCAATTCAAACGAATCATCTGTTTTGATCATTGCTGAATCAGGCGCATTTTTTATAAAAGTGAAGGCGGATTCAGGCACAACACCTTGCGCAATGCCTTTCGCAAAAGATGCATTGTTTGTAATAAGTCGATTGGCATGCATACAGATATAGCGTTCATAAAATCTAAATAGCTTTTTTTTCCATGAAGGTTTAGGCATCGTGCACTGTTTTCGGTAATTGTACTCTTTAGCCTCAGAATACCATTCAAAAAAATCAACAATTGATTCTTTGCCTGAAAGACGCGCACTTAACACCCCCATGATCCCTGTAAACAAATCACGGCAATAAATTTTTTTGGCTTCAGCCCTCATAATATAACGCATTATTTGCCAGTCATAGATATAGGGGAAATACGCAAATGAACCTGATCGCCCAAGTGGGGTTATGATTAGATTAGGATGCCAAGATACAACATCATCATGTTGCATGTCCTCAGGTTTAATCAATTCAACCATGCACCCTTTAGCAAGTAGAGCATCAACGCTTTTACGCACGCGTCCATCATAGGCAACGCCAACAAAAGTCAGGTATATAACGTTTTGATTGGGCTTGCACACATTGTTTTTACACCACGGTAAAGGGAATCGTTTGATCGGGATAATAAACGTCATGAATACATGTATAAACAACCAAAATAGCGATTGCCCATGATGTATTATTTTTTTAAACCTCATTTTTGTTTTACCTTGCCCCTCACCTACAAAACATCAACGATACCATGTCGCTTTCGCGTCAATGCCAATAACATTCCCATCGCAATAGCAAGGGCAATTAAAGATGAACCACCATAGCTAATGAAAGGCATTGTCATCCCTTTTGTTGGTATCAAATGGAGGGCAGATGCCATATTCACAAAAGCCTGAAGACCAAATTGAATCACAAGCCCTGCTGTTGCCATCATAATAAATAAGCTGCTGTCATTCATGGCACGAATGAGAGATCGCAGCACAATAAAGGCAAATAAGATAACAACGAACAAGCATAAGAAGAGGCCAAATTCCTCGCCTGCAACAGCAAAGACAAAGTCGGCATGGGCGTCAGGGACATTTTTTTTGATGATGCCTTCACCAGGCCCCCTACCAAAGAGCCCCCCTTGCATAAAGGCCTCTAACGACTGTGTAACTTGATATAGATCATGTCGTGGGTCACCTGATGATGGATCAAAAAATTGATCAATACGGCGTGCAACGTGTGGAAATAAAAAATAAGCCCCGCATAAACCAACAATCCCCATAGCGGCAATAATCCCCATCCAAATCAGCGGAATACCTGCAATAAATAATTGACCGATCCATGTTGATATAACAACAAGGGTCATACCAAGATCAGGTTGAAGGAGTAAAAGCAAAACCAAAATCCCCATCAATACCATTGATATTGATAACCCTGGAAAATGGGGATCTTTATATTTTTCAGCAAGCATCCAGGCAACAAGAACGGCAAACGCAGGTTTGATAAATTCAGATGCTTGCAAAGATGTACCAGCAATCATGATCCATCGACGAGCACCTTTAACCTCCAACCCGTGAAAAAGGGTGAAAATCAACATTGCAACGCCCATCAAATACACAAAAGAGGCAAGCCTTCGAATATTTTGCGTATCAAGAAGCGAAACCCCAAACATAATAAGGAGTGCAGGTGGCACCATAATCAAATGTCGCTTCACAAAGTAAAACGTACTAAGGTTCAAACGGCTCGCAACGGGCGGGCTTGCCGCAAAACTAAGCAAAACACCAATTCCTATAATCATAAGAATTGCCCCAAGACTCCAGCGGTCAACAGTCCACCACCATCGTCCAACAACACTGGTGTCACGACGTGAAAATAAAGCCTTTGTCATTGTTTTCTCATTTGTTTATTTATGATGGGTATATACTCAATGCCGATGATTTTTAGCATAAGATAATTTTATCATCCCTCGTCATCACGAAAAAGCCAAAGGCTTTTGTGATGATCCAGGGGTCTTATTCCAGAAATGCCTGTTATTATGGAAAAGCCTGTTTTTCTGGATGGCCACATCGGCTTCGCCGATTCGCCATGACGGCAGAATTGCTAACAATCATCGGTGCTGAGTATATATTTCTAATGCGTTATTATTCTCTATTTTCCAAAATGAATCAATGTCTATTTCTGTATAAATACAATAGCATCAGATACAGGGCGCACAATGGCTTGCTCTGCGGCTTCATCCTTATCCCCTATTATTCGGTTCACAATCGCACCATTAATCCATAACGTTGACGACCCACCGCCATCAAGATTTAACGCGTCTTTGCAACCAAGGGTTCGCATAACTTCAGCGAGTTCTGGCAATGTCAAACCAATGGCCGCATCCGTATTGTCTGTCATGGTTTCAAAGCATTCTTTCAGTTCAGTCAATGTGAGTTGTTCAAATGATTTTTGGTATTTAGCCTTGATTTCTACAGCATGTTTTTTCCCAAAGTGAATAATATCATTTATCTTGAGTTCTTTTAAAGCATGCTTAACGGTGTGTTCAGCAACAACAATCACAAGATCACCATTTGATTTGATGCCAATGGCCGTGCGGGCGTGAGGCTTTTTGAAGAAATCACTGGCTCCTTCAGTGACGGGAAGCGATATAACGCCATCGGTAACAAGCCTTGGAATACCCATGAGCATTGATGTTTGCGCATTCATGATTGTTTGCCCCAAATTAAACATCACCTTCGTTGGTTTTTCTTCAGTTGTTAGAGCATGGTGTGCGGGCAGTGATAACACATACCCACCTTCGGGAATTGATATATTTCCATGCGCCTCAACCGATATAACATCACCCTTTGCACTAAAGGCAATTTCATATCGTTTCGTCATAGCCGTTAATGTGCGTACACCAAAGGCATCGGTAAAGAGCACGATTTCATTTTCTTTTGGTTGATGATTAACATGATCGATAGAGATCAAATGATTGTCCACATTAACAGATACAGGATTGTTTTGCAGGTCAATTGATAAGGCTTCATTATGTTGGATAAGACAGAAATGAGGTGTTGATCGCAGACCAAAAATCTTACCATCACTAATAAGGGTGCCACTAGGTGCGCCATCTTTTGTATTGCCAATTTCAAAATAACCGCCGTTAATTGCGATTACAGCATTATAGCGTTCGGCAATGGTTGCAACTGTTTCACGACCAAAAATTCCATTTTGCGCTTTAACAATTTTGGTTGAATAGACTCTAGCACTCATTGTCACAATATGAAGAACATGCCCATCATTTTTTCGCACCTCATAATGGTGTGTTGCAGCAGATGCTGTTAAGGTGAGCCAAAAAATAGTTTGTAAGATAATACCTATATTAACCATCGTTTAGCGTCGTCCAAATAGGCGTTCAATATCGGTTCCTGACAATGTCACATAGGTTGGTCGCCCATGATTACATTGCCCTGAATTGGGTGTTGTTTCAATTTGCCTTAACAACGCATTCATTTCTGTAAGTGATAAAACGTGTCCCGCACGAATGCTGGTATGACAGGTATACGTTGCTAAAAATTCTAACAACGCATCATGCGCGGTAAGTATTGTACTTTCGTCGCACAGATCTGTTATTAAATCGTGAATCATTGGCTCTGGATCATTATTATTTAAAAGGGCTGGTATGGCACGAAAGACGGCTTGCCCACCAAAAACATCAATATCAAAACCTAAAGACTGTAAGACTTCTCTCTGCTGGATCAACAGTTCAGATTGACGGTCATCAAGGGCAATTATTAAAGGTACAAGTAAAAATTGTTTAGCGGCGCCACCTGCAAGGTATTGCTGCTTCATGCTTTCGTATACAATACGTTCATGAGCGGCGTGTTGATCAACGATGACAAGACCATCAGTTGTTTCACTGACAATGTATGTTTTAGCAATTTGAGCTTTAGCAACACCCAGCATACCTGCATCAGCGACTGATGTTACCTCTCCTGTTTCAGGGTCGAAATGCGCTCCATCTTCCAGCGTATCAACAACACGAGGCGTCAAGAATGGCACATCAAAACGTGAGGCATTGCTGTAAGATGCCGTCGGACGTGTGGCAAATAATGGGCGTGTATTTGTATATGTCGTATTCCCTAAAGATGGCTTATGAACCGTCAGATCGGGTTGTCGTTGAAACCGCATCAGTGCCTCCCCTGTTAAATGAGACGCTGCTTCTTGCCCATGGCGCTGCAAGGTTGCCCTTAATGTGCCAATCAAAAGGGATCGAACACCTTGTGCATCACGAAAACGAACTTCGGCTTTTGATGGATGTACGTTTACATCAACCTCAGCTGGATCAACATTTACAAACAAAGCCACAACAGGGTGACGTCCTGTTTCCAAATAATCCTGATAGGATGCTTTTAATACACCAATCAATAACTTGTCACGTACAGGGCGTTGATTAACAAAAAAGAATTGATCGGTTGCCTGGCTTTTATGAAAAGTTGGTAGGGAAATGACACCTGATACCGAAATACCATCACGCGTCCCATCAGCAAGACGTAAATTATCAAGGGTTTTTTGCCCCAGTACATCCGCAAAACGTTCGCCCAAGGTTGCCCGTGATGCGTAATCAAAAACGATGCGATCGTTTGAGCGAAGCGAAAAAGAAACAGCTGGATAAGCAAGCGCCAATCGTTTCACGATATCCGTACAGGCCGTTAATTCGGTTGCATCTGATTTTAAGAATTTAAGACGTGCAGGTGTTGCATAAAAAAGATCTTTAATAACAATCCGGGTACCATGGGTTGGAAAGGCAGCGGGGCGCGCAGGGGTGACAACACCGCCTTCAATAAATAATTCCATTGCCATGGATTGATCACTATTTTTTGGAAAACTGGTAATAGATAGGCGGCTGATGGAACCGATGGAGGGTAATGCCTCTCCCCGAAAACCAAGCGTCATAATATGAAAAAGATCACCCGTTGGTAATTTTGATGTCGCATGCCGTTGAATAGCAATCATCATATCAGCTGCTGTCATACCAACGCCATTATCGGTAACTTGAATCAGGCTTTTACCACCATCGGCTAACACAATATCAATACGTGTTGCTTTCGCATCGATGGCATTTTCAACCAATTCTTTAAGGGCGGCAGCGGGGCGTTCAATCACTTCACCTGCGGCAATTTGATTGATAAGTGTCGCATCAAGCTGCCGAATAACAGGACGGTCAATAATAGCAGATGCTATGTTGGTTGATACGGCACAAATTGACGCATTGGAATCACTTAGCATTGAGTGTTCATTTTTTATAGTTGATCTATATGTCTTTATACACGATATAAAGGTAACATGTTATAGGAATTCAACACAGAATCCGCTATGGTGAGGTATTCACTTTTATGGATGCTTACTTTTATGAAAAATCCTTTATTTCCAGATAATAAAATTGTCATCGCGAGCCATAATGCCGGAAAAGTACGTGAGATACGCGATTTAATGCTACCTTTTGGGTTTGACGTTACATCAGCAGCCGATTATGGGTGCGCGGAGCCCGATGAGACAGAGGCAACATTTGAAGGAAACGCCCTTTTGAAAGCGCGTTTTGTGTCTAAACACTGTCAATCTGCGGCGCTTGCTGATGATTCTGGGCTTGTTATACCTGCCCTTAATGGGGATCCTGGCGTCTATTCGGCCAGATGGGCAGGTGAAAACCGTGATTTTAATGTGGCGATGACCAAAGTTCACGAACGATTGACACCTGACAAGGATTCACGGGCATATTTTGTGTGTGCACTTGCCCTTGCGTGCCCTGATGGCACAGAGTTTACATTTACAGGTACGTGCCACGGACGCTTGCAGTTTCCACCAAAAGGTGCCTTTGGTTTTGGGTATGATCCCATCTTTGTTATGGATGGCGAGACACGTACATTTGGTGAAATGCCGTATGAGGAAAAAAAATTATACTCCCACCGTACTGAGGCATTTAAGAAATTTAAAGCGTTTTTAGAATCTTGTTAACCTTAAATTTGGGAAAAGAAGCTTTTCTCCAAATACTGACGCCGATACGGCTATCCCCGATATCTAACCCTAAAATACGTTTTCGTTGATTTCTTATAGCGATAAGATCAGCTTGTCTACAATACATGTTAAAACCTTTTGATATTTTTCTATTGATATTGGAATGAATTGTGCTTATATATTTCAAATATAACATATTTTTTATTCATGAATAGGACGATAACACAATGAATCTTACGAAACTTCTTCTTGTCCTTGTCGTAACAAAGCAATGTTTTGCAATAACTGAAATTATGAATTTACACGAAGAACGATTACGCGTGTTTAACACATGTGAAGATGTTGTTGATACAAGAGGATATAACGATTTTTCACATACCATAAGATATTGTTCCGATGGAATTAATGAAGTATTGAATAGACCTATCAATCTTAGAAAACGTGCATCGATGGACGATAAAGAAAAAATAGCAAAAGCTATCTTTGCCGATCTGTTAACACGTAAAAGATTGGCTCAAATAGATCATGCTAAGGGGATTCGTGCTGTCACTCGAGCAACCGAACCTTATACAAATTTATGTGGGCAATCTGGCCGAACCAATCACGATTTAATCCTAAGAAAAATGCACGCATCAATGAATGACGTAATTGAGCATGTATTGATCTACATTCAGCCTATTTCACCTATTCAATCGACTCATATGATTAACTCTTTTAATAACGGTCAATATTCTGATTTATTTCAATTAAGTGGTATTAATAAAGATGATTACATGAGATGGATTGAGGAATCGTTTTTAGAACATATGGCAGGCACCCTTTCAGGAAACATAGCGGCTGATGTTGCAGTTAATCAGTCTGAGAATCCAACTTTCTGGTCTGCGGTCAATCAGTGTGAAAATTCAAATTTATGGTCTCATGTCTTAAGTGCTATATCACGACACCGTAGCACACTTCGCTATATGGGTACTTCAAACCCACATTCATCATATGGTTCAAGCGCTTATGCGTCCACTTCCTATAGCCAGCCTTCATACTCTCAAACTTATTCATCATCGAGTAGCGGAGGACGTACATCTGGTTCTGTTGGATATGGTTTTGGCGGTGGAATGCCTGCTTATGGATTCGGCGCAACACCAACTCATTATGAAAGCAGCGCCACTTCCCAATTTAGTTCTCAACCGTCAAGGCAATCAAATGATCCTATACAACGTTTATTACATGGTTTTTCTGCGGCAGGTGGTGGATCCTATGGAAGCAGCGCCACTTCCCACTTTGGTTCTCAACCATCAAGGCAATCAGGTAATCCTATATATGAACGTTTACTCTCTGATCCTAATAGTTTTTTTGCAGCAGGTGGTGGAAACAGTTATTCAACATCATATTCATTTGTACCGCAAGCTGGCACCATGCACTATTCCACGGCAGTGCCTGCACCAAAAAGACGGGCAGCTGTTCCAAATTTTTGTAATGAATGGTCAACAGCTACTGAAATTCATTCTTATTCTGATCGATTGGTTAAAAAACCTTCAGGTTCAGGTCGTGCGCAAATAACCCTTATTAATGCCGTT
>CANKZX010000031.1 GCA_947488275.1 Alphaproteobacteria bacterium
CGGTCATAACTTTTTGATAATTTTCCCATTACAGCTTCTGCAAAATTGGCAAGCCCCTCTCTATCAATCGCATAAGCCTCTAAACTACAAAGCACACTCATACACAACACTAATTTTTTCATTTCTTCCTCCATAAAAAAAGGGCTCGCCTCATGCGAACCCCGTTAAAAAATATCTATTCTTGTCAATAACACACAGTTTTATCGTAAAACATCACCCCCCTCAACAGGTCCATACCCAACCGCTTGACGTTTTTCATTCACCGTTAAAAATTCCGCATGGGCAATTTTCTGCCATGCAGCTTCCCGTTTTGGCGCCAACGCCTGAATGCCATCCAGATCATACCCCAATCGATACGATTCACCAAAATAAGGCAACAACCACACATTCAATTCAGCCACAATTAATTCCAACAAAGGCAGAATAGTATCTTCCCATAAGTGAAAGCGCGCTTCTCTGTAATTGGCAAACGTAGCATCGCCTGGAACACCTGCCAACATAGGAGGTACCCCAAAGGCCTGACAAATTTCGCGTGCCGATACATTTTTTCCTTCGACAAAATCCAAATCTTTTGGTGTTAATCCCATTTCTTTCCATTCAAAATCCCCTTCTAAAATCATAACACGTCCTGCATTATCCGACCCTTCATAGGCACGTTTTAAATCAGATCGTAATCCCTGGCGTTGCGCGTCCGAAAGCCCCATGCCATTATCACGCGATCGCACCATTAATGCACCTGATGGTCTACCGCCATTATTCAACAATGCCAAGTTATGCCCACCGACCGCATTATGTTGATCAATTGATTTCGCCGCCGCCTCCATTGGACTTAAACCATACCAATCATTCATCGGGTGAAATAATTTAATATGCAAAATATCCGATCGACCATCACGCGGATCAACAGGCACAGTTCGCACAACACCTGGCTGCATCTGTACATCATACGCGGCCGGCACCCCATAACGACCTGGTTTTATACGCACCCGATCAGGGCGAACTGCCGACAACATCACAGGCTTACCATCGCCATTCAAAATAGCTTCAATATAAGTGTTTCCTGATAACAATAGATAACTCACGACTTCCTCGATAAAAGAAGAGCCCGCTTGAAGCGGGCTTGGGGCATTCAGTAATGTTAAAATCGGATGTGATTCAATTTCATGCTCCTCCATTTTTGGGCGTCCCCTCACACGTTCACCATAGCCATGATCTTGTTGGTACAATAAAAACGGCACTGATGATAGACCACGCGCTATTAAATTAATGCAGCGATAAACAATCACATTTTGTCGATAACCTTCCTCTGCCAATCGATCAAATCGATTATCAGGCACATAAGCGACATTATTCACCAAAATGCCTGCATATGGGTCTGAATCAATTCTGGTATGTTGTGAACGAGCATGCAAACGTTTATGCATAAAATCAGTAATGCGTTTCATAACGTAATCCTTCTTTACATAAGTTAAAATAAAACCATTCAAAGTCATTAAATAGCGACCTATAAACGCAAAAAAGGCAGCCTAAATAGACTGCCTTTTTCTTTTAATAAAATTTAAACACAATAATATGTATTATATACTAAAAATGCCATTTTTTTGGATTTTTGTCAATAACTAAAAAAGCCCATCTGAAAATCTTTTTAAAATAGCCTCAGAAGGCGCAGAAAACAACGTTTTCTAACACCCTTATTATGAAGCAGCTCATCTTACCCATCACTTTTAAAAATAAAAACTAATTTATTCGCCCTTGTTCTTCTGTTTACGGCGTTCATTTTCTCGTAATTGTTGTTCAATAGCCTCTCTACGTTGAGCGACAGTACTGCCACTTTGCACTGAAGAATTTCCTATATTCAATCCGCGACTCTCATCAACCGCAGATTCACCTGTTGTATTGCCTGATGAATGTGACAAATGAACATTCGCTGCAGAGATATGTTCGGGCTCCCCTTCTAAAATCAACCATGACTCAGACAAACGTGTTTCACCACGCTTAACCGCCTTTACGCTATAAACAACCGTTGTTTTTTCTGGTTCATTAAAGACAATAACAGGATCTATCTCTGTTTGAGATCTGCGATCAAGATCTATATTATCTTTGTTTATGAATTGAATAAATGTTTCTAAATTAGCCGCATCGCGCACCCTCCAAACGCGACCTTTTTCATCACGAAAAAATCCAAATTCGCTGCAACTCTTAATCTTTTGCTCAAACGCATCAAACCTCATTGTTGGTAAAGCAACTGCACGATACCGTGTTACCCTCTCCAACATGCGATTCTTACTCTCAAGACTCGCGCGCATAGATTCAGACGGTAAATTTACAAACAACATATATTTTTTAAAATCAGACAAAAGCTTAGATGAATGAACAAATAATTGATCAAATTGAGAGTCAATCGTTTCCTGGTCTACCGAAAACTTATCTCGATTAGGTCTTAACATAGCAAGAAGAATATAATAAAAATCATCATCATTTGCATAAGCATTTAACGCAGATACAAACGCACGATTGATAGATTCTTGATTTGGCTGTTTTGAAAGATTTTTTCGATCTTTCATCAAAAAAGAAAAAATATCAGCATGACCTTCATTAATCTCATAACCACTGCTTAAAAAAGAAATTACACCCAAAAGCGCCAGATTAAATGCCTTAGTATCTGAAAGGCGATGTTCTAGCAATAACGTCTTCGTTTGATCAAAATCACCCTCATTAACTGCTGCCTCTAACTGTTGATAAAAACGTACCTGCAATCCACTTAATTTTCCTGCCGTATGACCAGCACCGATAAAAATGACAAGAGTCAGAAATATTAAAGATATTTTTCGAACTATCATAATAACAAAAATCCATATTATACTGCTTATAATATAATTGTATGTTATAAGTAATTAATAATTGGTAAATTATGATTTGAAAACTATCCTTCATAAATTCACTAAAAAATCTCACTTACCCCAATAGATACTTTTTAATTGGTGCATAACTTTTTCGGTGATGCGGCGTCACCCCAAAACGATCCAACGCATCACGGTGCATCGTCGTACCATAACCCGCATTTTGTCCCCATCCATAGGCGGGATATTGATCGTGTAAGTCATCCATCAATCGATCACGTGTAACCTTTGCAATGATTGACGCTGTTGCTATCGATAATGACAGCTGATCGCCCTGCTTAAGCATGCACGTTGGGTACGGCAAGTTTGGATTTCGAATACCATCAATCAATAATGATCCTGGTTCTTGATTAAGCGCCTCTACCGCGCGCTTAAAGGCAAGCGGCAATGCCTTGCGCAATAACAATTCATCTAATTCCGCCACGCCAACAATACCAACCCCAACCGATAGGCTCTTATCAGCCATGATAAGCTCAAAAAATTTCTCACGCTTAATCCGCGTTAGCTTTTTTGAATCATTAACATCATGTATAAAATCAGGAAGAACAGATGGCAAAATAACGGCAGCAGCAACCAATGCACCTGCCCATGGTCCACATCCTGCCTCATCAAGACCAGCAACAGGTTTTTCTAAAGCGTATTCAAATTGCAGATCAGGAAGTCTTTTCATTCACAGGTTTTTTCTTAACCGATGATTTCTTCGAAGGCGCACCATCAGAAAACGAAGCAGGTTCAATTACTGAACCCTCTTCTAATTGATTTTCACGTAAATCTTCTTCTATTAAGTCCGTTATGCTAATTTCAGACTGATACGCACTATTATTTTTATCAATCACCCTTCCGTTCTTACGATTTAAAAGGTAATCAAATATCCGACTAAAAGGTACATGCCCCCATAAGGCACTATTACCTTGATGATCCATAGAAAAAGAACCAACCTCAATATAACGTTGCACAGACTTCATAAATATCAACCAAAGCGGACTAATCGCCAGCGATAGAACCGTAATGCTCACAATTAACTTTTGCCCATAACTTGATATAACCGAAACTTCAATCGCAACCGTTGCCAACAAAAAGGCAAACTCCCCAAGCTGGGAAATCAACGCACTGATTCCAAATGACTGCGACCAACTTAAGGATAAACACCTTAAAATGATAATATTCAATAAAGTTTTACCGACAGTGATAATGACTAATAAACCTAAAACCACTTGCAAATCATGCAAGATAAATTGAATATCAAACAATAACCCAATTGATAGAAAGAAAAACATAATCAAAATACTTTGAATCGGTTTAATTGTTTCCGTCAAAACCAAACGTTCATGCGTGTTTCCTAAAATTAACCCCGCCAAAAAGGCACCATATGGTTCCGACAACCCAAACCATCCCGCAATTGCTGCCGCAATAAAACAAAAAGCAAGACTCGCAAGCGCTGTTAATTCTTTCTCACCCGCAATAATTTTAGTAAGCGGAATACGAACACGTTGCCGACGACTCAAATACGTAATGATCGCAATAATCAGCCCAATTGAAACAATAAGTTTTATAAAAATTTCAAAACTAAACCAAGATTGCCCAAAATTTCGTATAATCAAAATCATCGGGGCAATCGCCAAGTCTTGCGCAATCAAAATACCAATAATCAATTGCCCCATATCTGATTTCATCTCGCCCGTGCTTTCCATCATTTTAACAACGACAGCCGTTGATGACAGCGAGGCCACAAATCCAAGCACCATTGAAAGCGGTAAAGACCATTCAAAAAAGAAAGATAAACTAAGGGTAATAACGGTACACATTAAAATCTGGAAAAGACTACACAGCGTTGCCGTCACCCAAACTTTTTTAAAGCTCCTCAGATTAAGCTCCATCCCCACAACGAACAAAAGCAATAACACACCAAGTTGCGCCAAAAACTCAACAGGATCACGATTTGCAATAAGCTCAAATCCAGAAGGCCCTAAAAAAACACCCGTTAAAATATACCCTAAAATCGGCGGCTGCTTCAAACGCGATAAGACAAGCCCCCCTGCAAGCGCAGCGGCAACAATAATTGCAATTTGTGTAAGACTGATCGATCCATGCATAATACAATCACTTTAGCATAAGCAATACTTCATTCCAAAGCTAAATATAGGTAAAATGTATAGTTTTTACACAACCTAAGTCTGTTTTCATCCCTCATGAGAATGAACTCTCTTTTTCGGCATGACAACACAATCCTCATGAAAACCATTTCTGGATTAATCAGGTATAAAACCGTATATTAAAGGCATGTCGTAATTTAATGGTTTTAGTTTGTAATGATACTCTCGGCTCAACCCGTTGTTGCTTTATTAATGCTCGCAAATATTTTATCGTGCATGTCAATTGACGTGCATTTACCCTTTGCGCCACAAATTGTGACTGAATTTCAGACAACAGACCAAATCGTTCAATTTCTACTGGCGATGAGTGTTTTCTTAACAACGACCACTCCCTTAATATGGGGTCCTTTTTCAGACCGTATGGGACGAAAAACATTATTTATTCCGGCTTGCTTACTTATGGTTTTTGGACAAATTGGCTGCGCAATGGCACCATCTATTTCAATGCTTATGCTTGCCCGATTTTTTCAATGCATTGGCGCAGGTGCTTTTCTTACCGTATCAATGGCAATCGTATGCGATCTTCATGTTGACAAAGAACGATCACGTAAACTTGCTGTTATTGAAATTTCTTTACCAATTGGCTTAATGATTGCCCCTGTATTAGGCGCTGAAATTTCAGCATGGTATGGTTGGCGGATGTGTTATTGGCTTCTTGCAATTGCGCAAAGCATCTTGATGTTTGCCTTTATCGTTTATTTGCCTGAAACATTATATGCACGATCCAAAGCATCTTTACGGACATTATTTGGATCCCTTATTCGCATTGGGTGCGACCGTAATTTTTTACCCTATGCGTTGCTACGCGGTCTTGTTAATGCCTGCTATATGGTATTTATTGCGCACGCCCCTTTTTTGTTAATCAACGGCATGGGACTATCAATGCGTCAATTTGCCGTATATCAAGGCGCACTTCCCATTGTTTATGGACTTGGACTGTTATGTACGCGCCCCGTTATTAAGCACTTTTCAAACGATATTTTATTGCGATGTGGCATGATTGGTCTTGGTTTATTTGGTATTATTGTAGTCCTTGCCTTAAAAGGAATTATACCATCGACACCTATTACCACATTTTTCATCATGGCATTTAGCGCCTTTGTATCAGGGTCTATTTTGGTTGCCTGTGCCGCCATTTCATTTGGACATGGACGTAATGAAACAGGTGTGAAATCAGCCTTATTAGAATTCTATATTGGCGCCTTATCAGCAGTCGTTATTTATGCGGCAAGTTATTCAGTTGATCAAAGTTTTTATAATGTTTATTCATGGACTATTTTATGTATTATTGGAACTTTTTTCGTATGGTCAATTGCGCCATCAACAAAACAAAATACACCACTATACGTAGACGATGAAGACGCCTTGCTGTCAACACACCCTGTTACGACAAGCGATTTAGTCAATGAAAAGAATAAAAACAGAGTAAATAATATTCATTAAATTATATTCACTTTTAATGAGTTGCTGGGCTAAATCGGATGTTGGGCTTGGTAATGTTGCTTTGAAATTTGTTTGCGCTATACCCAGTTTAAGATGCGTTTGATTTTCAATTTGCATGACCAAAACATTACGTGACCAACCATGTTCAATGGTTTTTTCGATGTACCATATGCGCAGCGCATGATCTTTTATTTTATCTAAAATAACACAATGATGAAACCATGGAATTTGCGCAGCAAGCTGCTGCGTAAATTGAAAATCAGGATAAGCACCAGCAAAGGTTTGCATATAAACAAGATTTCTTTCGCCAAAACCTTTAATGTTTGGAAATTCATGTTTTAAATCTTGTGCTAATGTTTTGATGACATCAGCCCCCCAGCCCAATTCTTTTTTTCTGTTTAAGATTTCATTACCAATGTGCCAATACAAAATGATAAGCTCTTTGTTTACAGCCAAATGAGCTCGGATATGCGCCGGTTGAATAGCGGATTTAATACTCTTTAAAAGAGTCATATAGTCGTTCGTTAACACGATTGAATTCATTTTTTTACACCATTCTAGACGTCTATTTTTTTGTATCATATTTGGTAGAAAACACATAGAATTAAGTAAAAAGATATTCATTAAATTATTGAACTTTTAAAAAGAATAACCATATATAAAATAGAATCAATCAACTTAATAAATTGAGGAAAAATGTTTTTTAGATTTTATACCGCTATCGTTTTCCTGATCTTATTCATTAGCACCCAGTTATGGGCAATGGCTGAATTGCAGTCAGAATACATACAACGCCTGGATAAATTTACACAGAATCGCGCTGATAGTGGGGTTTATACACATACAAAACGTATTTATTCAATTTTAGGTGATGAAACAAAAGTATCGAACAGAAAAGCAACCACAGACGAACAGCGTAAACGTATTTTGCTACCAATTTTGGCGTCAAGGATGATTCATGAACAAATTGAAATGACAAGCGTCAGCCACAGTGAAGCTGGTCAAAAACGAATAAGTTCTTTTACTTATAATGAACGATCAGCGAAGGCTGGTCATTTTAAGGTCATTAAAATTGCCGATGAATTATCACGAAAACTGGCTGTAAATTTTAAAATATATGGTTATGGCAATATACTTAAAGATACTGATGAAAAATTTGCTGAACTTGAACGTTACAGCAGTGTGACGGCAAGCCTATTTATGGATTGCTTTTATGAAGCGCTTGAACACCATTATGATGAATTTTCTTATTTTGATAGACAAAGTTTAGGGATGCCAACATTATCAACACCCAAAATTGATCGTATGTGGTTTGCTGATGTTAAACAATATTATGAAATGGGATCGTTTAAAGAACATCATCATAAAACAAAGGAACGAGAAACAGATTATCTTTTCATTCGACGTGCACCTGACATGATTCCTTTTGCTGTTTATAAACCAGTAATACCAACCGTACGTACGGATCCTGAAGGAACAACGAGATCCATTACATCTGAATGCTTATCAAGCTTATTTGCAAAAGCAGCCGTATTAGACGACGTCGTGAATCGTGTTATTCCTGTTTCTGTGCAGGGCAATACGTTGATATTTGACCCAATCATGCCAACAGGAACGATTGAACGCTATCTTGGTTTTTCAGAAGATCAAATAGCATCTGACAATACACCATTTTCAAGACTAATTAGAAATGTTTGCGCATTCAATGGCGGATCATCAACTGCAGCAGTCACCGATTCACATGCAAAATCTCACCTTTTAAACCAAAAAATATTTAGCAGAATGTTTGTACACAATTATCGAGCAGAAGATCTGCAAACATTTTCCAGTTCACGAACAATCAATAGTGAATATTTATATAAAATCATATTCTTCTGGTATTTATCAGACTATATTGATCTACACACAAGCAATATTGTTTTAATGCCCGATTTTGCCAAGCAACAATTAATACCTATGATTATTGATACAGAAATGACCTGGGGGCAACGGTCAATGGTAAGAAATATACCAATCATCTATCAATTACACCAGGCGGCAACAGCGCTTGCGCCCGATCAAATGAATGGAATACTTGAAGCCTTTGATTTTAATAAATTAAATCGTATTATTAAGATATTTCCAACCATAAAAAACAACTTCAGAGCCCATAATACACTTGTTCCCACGAAAGAAAACCTTCTGTTAGAAAAACATTTTACGGCACATTTTAATACATTAATGGAATTAAGAGGACAATCACTAACAATAGGGCGTTTGCTAAAATATCTATTAAGAGAACCCACAGGACATTTATACACAGTTCCATATCATGTTGAAAAAAATAAATTTATGACAGGACTGCCATGGATTTACTCAGTATTTGATGAAGCGGATCTTGAGCGACCTTATACAATTTCAGATCCAAGCGACTCACCTGAAAGCCAAAACACTAAAAAAATATCAGAATGGTTATTATTAGTAATTAATAAAAACATTATATAGAAATCTCAGTCCAAGATTAAGTACTAAAAAAACATAGATTCATCAATGACAAGCCGTTATTAAACATGCAGAAAAGCGAGTTACTGCGGGTTAATTATCTGTTGATCAGTCGTTTGTTGCTGCTGTTGACCTTGTTGATCAGGAATTTGCGTATCAGGCAGTTGCTGTTGCGGAGTTGGAACTTGCTGTTGGTCAGCCATTTGTGTTTCAGGCGTTGTCGCTTCTGGAGTCGCAGCCTCTGAAGTAACCGCCTCTGACACCGCTGTATCAACCGTTTGGGACTGCTCTTGACCTTGTTGGTCGGGAATTTGTGCATCAGCCATTTGCTGTTGCGGAGTTGGAACTTGCTGTTGGTCAGCCATTTGTGTTTCAGGCGTTGTCGCTTCTAGGGTCGCAACCTCTGAAGTAACCGCCTCTGGCACCGCTGCATCAGTCGTTTGTTGCTGCTGTTGACCTTGTTGGTCGGGAATTTGCGTATCAGACACTTGCTGCTGCGGATTTAGAATTTGCTGTTGGTCAGCCATTTGTGTTTCAGGCGTTGTCGCTTCTAGGGTCGCAACCTCTGAAGTAACCGCCTCTGGCACCACTGCATCAGCCGTTTGTTGCGGCTGTTGACCTTGTTGGTCGGGAATTTGCTGTTGCGGAGTTGGAACTTGCTGTTGGTCAGCCATTTGCGTATCAGGCGCTGTCGCTTCTGGAGTCGCAGCCTCTGAAGTAACCGCCTCTGGCACCGCTGCATCAGTCGTCTGTTGCTGCTGTTGACCTTGTTGGTCGGGAATTTGTGCATCAGGAATTTGCTGTTGCGGAGTTGGAACTTGCTGTTGGTCAGCCATTTGCGTATCAGGCGCTGTCGCTTCTGACTCAGGTGTTATATTTAACGCATCATTATTCGCATTAACAGCCACCTGGTCTGCAGTCTCATTGCGAACATCACCATTTGATTGCGTAGCTTTAGCCTCTTCTTCGGCTACATTTTTAGCTTCAATCGCATCAATTGCATGCTCTAACTCCGCCGTTGCTACTGGTGGAGGTGCTTCAGGCTCCTGCTTCTCTGGCAAAGTTGCATTCTCAAGTTCCTTGGTTAATTCAGCAGTCGCCGCAGGAGGCGGTGCGATCGGTTCTTGCATTTCAGGCGGTAGCGCCTCTGCTATTTCTTTATTAAGCGCAATTGCCGCCGCAGGGGGTGGTGCAATTGGTTTTTGCATCTCAGGTGGCAATGCTTCTGCCATTTCTTGATCAAGCACAGCTACAGCCTCTGGGGGCGGCGCTGTATCTTGCATCGCAATTGTTGCTGCTGACTTTTGTGACAATACACGTTTTTGTTGTACATTAGGTTTTTGAGCCTCAGTTGCTTTTTTTAAGACCTGTGATTTTTCTACCTTTTTATGTGCAACTTTTGGTTGTACTATTTTTAATGGCACTGTTTTTTGCTGTGCATTTTTTGCAACCTTGGGTGCTGTCACTTTTAATGAAGCCATCTTAGCTACAGTATTTTTTTGTGGCATCTTCTTCACATATTCATTTTTAGAAGAAGCTGCTTTAGGGGATTGATTAATAACTACCTTCTCAGCAGATTGCTTGATTGACGCGGTTTTCTTCTTAGGTAGCGCCATCTGTTGTGTTTGAACAGCGGGCTGTTTAGTATCAATACGTTTTGCTGGCGTTACTTCAGATGATTTTTTTACTTTCAACGTCTTTTTAAGAAGCGTTTTTTCTTTTACCGCAACAGCAGTTTTAGCTACCTTATTTGGTTGGGCGATTGTCGTTAGCTTTTTTTTCTCACCACTATTATCTTTAACATCGTCATCTGTGTCTTTGGTGTTATCTTCTGAAACTTCATCTGTTATTTCATCTTTTTCAGCAATGGTATCTGATTCATCTTCTTCAGAAGCCTCTTCTACTGATCCGTCGCCTTCTTTGGTATCATCCACTTCATCTTCAGAATCGACATCAGAATCATCTTCGGCTGTCGTTTCATCTGGTGTTTCTTCTGGCTCTTCATTCGTATTTTCATCAGATTGATTTGCCTCATCAACATCATCTTCTGAAACCTCATCTTTGGCTACTGTTTCTTTTATCTTCTTTTGTGCGGGCTTCTTTTTTGCTTTATCTTTCTTATTTTTTTTCTTTATTTCTTTATTTTTTGTTTTTTTATTGTTTTTAGAATTAAAAAGGTCATTTTCTGATTCTTTTATTTTAATTGTTTTGTTTTTTTTTACATCGCTTAATTCTGAATCGCTAAAATTATCTTTTTTTTTTACATCAACATCATCTTTTTCGTCTTTAATCTCTTTTTTTGATGTTGACTTCTCAACGCTATCTTTATTTTTATCTTTATCCCTTGTAGTCGTTTTACTAAAATCTTTTGTATCGTCTCGTTTTGATTCAATCAATTGCCTGTCTTCTACTTTTTTAGTATCTATTGTTTTCTCAACATCAAATCTCTTATCAAGTACGTCATGATCACGATCTAAAGCAACTTCTTTTTTAATGGTCGCATCAAACTTCTTTTTAGGCTCATCCTCACGTTTACCATGATCAAACTCATTTTCATCACCATCGTCCGCAACTTCTTTTTTCTTAGACGCCTTTGCACCAATATCATCAGAAGATACTTTTTTCTTAGATGCTTTTGGCTTTTCATCATCTTGTTTTGAAAACAAAAATTTACTAAGCAAAGCCTCAAAACTGACCGAAGACTGAGTATCGTTGATTTCATCTTTATTTTTTAAAACAGATTCTTCTGCACCAGGAACAACCGCAACATACTTACCACCTAACAATCCATCACTTACAATTTCAGCACTTGAATCGGTTGGTATCTTTACACCATGCTTAATAACCAGCGTTGCTTTTGCTTGATAGGATTCGGTATCAATCTGAAGTCCCTGCACACTACCAACTTTAACGCCGCTAATTTTAACATCACTGCCTACATTTAGACCGTCAATTCGCTCAAAACGAGCAACAATCGAATAACCACTTATAGAACGTCCACCCTGCCCTGAATTATATGCGTAATACATAAAATAGCCAGCAATGCCGATAACAAACAGACCTAAAATTGTCTCTATCAAATTATTGAATGATTTATTCATTCTTCTTTCATTCCCTTAATCAATATGAATACGCATCTTCCAAGCCGATTCGCTATGGATACGCATTCTTTCTTGCATCATATGACGTGTTACAGGATCATTCGACGCCGTAGCAATTTCATACACTTCTTGTGATCGCCTTACAAGAAACTCATTATCAATAATCAATCGCCTGATAATATCCAGCGATTCATGTAAATGATGATGATCTTCTTTCAAACTCGACAACTGCAGAAAATCATTAAATGTCATGGGCACATAGAAATCCAATGCACGAATACGTTGTGCGATCGAATGAATTCCACCCATTAAATCAATTGAATTTTCATGAAATAACAATTGCAGGTTATGCGCGTTCTCACCTCTTATATTCCAATAAAAACCTTGTGTTTTCATGAGCAATAAATAACTATCCGCCAGCATACGACAAAGCGAATCAGCAATCAACTTGCGATCTTTCTTTTGTATGCCGATATCAATCATTCATCACCCTATTTTTATAATGCAGAAAAACAAAACATCTAAGGTTATATTACGCAAACAGTATTAATAAATGATTAATTATTTAAAAGAAGCTAAAAGAGAAATTCCGAAAAAAATTCATTTTTAGCACTAACGTTGCTATTCAATATCACCAAATAGTTCATCAATGGATCGTTCTTCTGATTTTTGTGGCGATGAAGCAAGATCTTCTTCATCAAAAAGTTCATCAATTGACTGTGCTTTTTCGGGATTTGCTGGCGTTACCTTTTCTAATACCTTTACCGAAGAAGCAGAGGGAACAGCTACTGACACAGAAGACTTTTCCCCTGTTGCAGCCATCGGTGTTGCTACGGATATTGGCATCGATGAAGCTGCTATTTTAGAAAAATTTGTATTAGGACCAAGCAAGAATGTCTTGGCAACATGCGCTGGTATACGACCACCTAATGAAGCCTTTCGCATAGGGGCATTACTATCATTTCCAACCCATACACCAACAACAACATTCGCAAAACCTTCTTTTAATATACCATAATCATCACGATAACAAAAAAACCAGGCATCAACATCGCCATTACTTCCTGTTTTCCCCCCAATAGTGGAGTCAATATTTGCAGCACGACCACCACCTGATTCAACAACCGCACGCAACAAATCTCGCATTTTTACAAGTGCTGAATCGTTAATAATTTTCTTTTGAACCCCCTCACCACGTTGATAAAGGATATTACCTTCTTTATCACGCACTTCAATCACACCATATGGCCACACAGCATATCCTTTATTAGCAAAAGTTGCATGCGCTGATGTCATTTCCAACAGTGTTGTCTCACCCGCACCAAGCGCCATGCTAAGCCCTTCATGTAGTGGACGTGTTAATCCCAAACGATACGCTGTGTTTGCAACTGTTTGCGTTGTTAATTGTTTTGTAAGCCGAATCGAAATACTATTGACTGATTTTGAAAAAGCATTGCGCAGGGTCGTTTCCCCTTGCGAAATATACTTAAAATTACTTGGTGACCATTTAGCTTCATGATAAGGCGTGTCATCCATCAATGTATCGGGTGACATTCCTGCTTCCATGGCGCTTAAATACACAAATGTTTTAAAAGTAGAACCTGCTTGACGATAAGCCTGCGTTGCTCGGTTAAATTGACTTTCTGAATATTTACGCCCACCAACAAGTGCCCTTACTGCTCCATCAGGTGCCATCGCAACAAAGGCAATTTGAGAAGCGTTTAATTCTTTCCCCATCGTCACATTATAATGTTTAGTAACCATTTCAGCATGACGCTGCATATTCAGATCAAGCGTCGTTACAACAATCAGATCTTTTGTGATTGGTCCGATTACGGATGGTAGTATTTCATAAATCCAATCAGCAAAATAACGTCCACCTTGCCCTTGTGCCATTTGAATATTTGTAAGATCAATTTCCCCTTGCCTTAAATGACTTTCATATTCGGTAATGTACCCAGCCTCTTTCATAAGTTGCAAAACAGTTGTAGCCCGTTTAACTGCGTTTTTAGGATGTTTTGCTGGTGAATAACGGGACGGTGCTTGTAAAAGCCCCGCAATAACAGCAGCCTCAAAAATTGTTAAGCTACGTGCAGACTTATTAAAATAAGTACGTGCAGCCGCATCAATACCATATGTTCCCGCACCAAAATACACACGATTTAAATACATCGTCATAATTTGATCTTTTGTAAATTTCCATTCCAACCAAAGGGATATCATAACCTCTTGGATTTTACGTTTCATTGATCGATCCTGAACGGTAAAGGATCCATGCGTTTGCAAGATATTTTTAGCAAGTTGCTGTGTTAAAGTCGACCCCCCCTGAACAACTCGTTGTGCCTTATAATTAGCATAAGCAGCACGTACCAAACCAATTACATCGATACCAAAGTGATAGCGAAAACGTCGATCTTCAACCGCCATTAAAGCCTCTGGCACATAGGTTGGTAAATCAGAAACCAAGAGCATATCTTCATAAAGATCACCATAACTTCCAAGAACCGTACCATCATACGTTTGAACCGTAACAGATGGGTTTCGTGTTTGAACGGAAAGTGCACCGATATCAGGCAAATCTTGAGCAAACCACAAAACAACAAGGGTTGCAATAATGCCCCCCCACACACCAACCATAAAACCTGCATAGACCATTTTTATAAGCATACGTACAAAAAAACTATGTGACTTTTTCTTATTTTTTTTAAGTTTAATTGGTTTGTCCGATTTTGCGTTAATTCTTTTTTCTGGACGCGATCGATCTGGTGAACCAGGATATATTTTCATAAATTATAAGAACACATTATCGCTTTTTTACAGCCACCAGCATATATTCGGATCAAAAGAATGTCGAGAATTAAAATCATATCCATCTAAATCGATTGATAAGAGGTATTACACCCCTTATCATGACTAATCCTTAGGGTGTGTTACAGCATAAATAATCAACGCCACCACAATCGCCAATAGATGCGCTGCTGCAAACAACCATAATTGCTGCATTGCCCAACCACCATGCACAAGTGCAACACCAAAACTACGGGCAAAATTAACAGATGTATTCGTTACAGGAATACTGACTAAATGAATAGCGACAAGGGTAAGACCAATTGAAAGCCCTGCGAAACCTTTTGCATAATATGATTTTGTCGAGGCTAAAATCACATAAAGTAATACAGAGGTCATCACAACTTCTGTCACAAAACAAGCAATCATACCATACTTACCTGGTGAATGCTCACCAAAGCCATTAAGGGCAAAACCTTTTGTTAACGCAAATTCTGGTGCGCCTACTGCAATTATGTAAAGAATATACCCACCAATTACTGCCCCAACACACTGGGCAATTAGATAACCTGGCACATCGATTTTGGGAATCTTATTCACGATAGCCAAACAGAGAGTCACTGCTGGATTCAAATGACATCCAGACACGGGACCGATACTATAAATAAGAAAAAGAAGCGTAATACCAAACGTAAATGAAACCCCAAGAAAACCAATTGCACTACCCGCTAAAACGGCACTACCACATCCAAAAAGCACGAGCAACAACGTACCGAAAAATTCCGCTAAATAACGTTGAAATGGATTCGTATTCATAAACAAAACATCCTTTATCTAAAAGCTTTTTTAACTGAGTGCATAATTATAATGTTACAAAACATCCTATATGATATTTTTATATCACACCTACACACGACAGATTAAAGAGCAATAGTTGATCTTTTTTATTGTGAGTTACGACAAAACATTTGTAAAGAATTTTGTTAAAATTTTACAAAAGAACCATACAAAAATAAACGACACGATTACTCTCTTTTTTTCTTGTCGTCATGGCGAGCCCGAAGGGCATGGCCATTGTCCAGAATAACAGCCACTGGATCACCACGCTGCCGTTGGCAGCTCGTGATGACGGCGGTCATGAATCATATAAGTTATTTTTGCACAATTCCTAAGGGATTCACAAAGACAGCAAGGATATATCTTTCAACATCATTTTATAAAAAAATCCCCAGAAGAAACTTTCTGGGGATTGCAAACATCGACAGCGAAAAAATTTAACGCTTTGAGAATTGGAAACGACGACGTGCTTTTGCTTGACCGTATTTTTTACGTTCAACAACACGACTGTCACGTGTCAAGAATCCACCTTGTTTCAAAACACTGTGTAATTCAGGCTCAAAATGAACCAATGCACGACTAATACCATGACGAAGCGCACCAGCTTGACCAGACAAACCACCACCTTTAATTGTGCAAAACACATCGTATTGACCTGCACGACTTGATGTTTTAAATGGCTGACTGATAATCATTTGTAAAACAGGACGTGCGAAATAAGATTCCCATGCACGACCGTTCACCATAATCTTACCCATACCAGGCTTAATCCACACACGTGCAATAGCATTCTTACGTTTACCTGTTGCATACGCACGACCTTGTTGATCGATTTTCTTTTTGCGTGGCTCTTTTTGAACAGCTGACTCAACAAATGATGCTGTGCCTTCTGTTGCTGCTTTTAAATTATCTAACGTAATCTTGGTCATAAACTAGATGCTCCGCTTGTTTTTGCGATTAAGGCTTGCAACATCCAAAACTGTTGGATTTTGCGCTTCATGTGGGTGATTCGCACCAGCGTATACTTTAAGATTGGTCATAATCTGACGACCAAGAGGACCACGTGGAACCATACGTTCAACTGCCTTTTGAATTGCGCGTTCTGGGAAACGACCACCAAGGATTTGCCCCATTGACCGCTCTTTAATACCGCCAGCATACCCTGTATGCCAGTAAAACATTTTATCTTTTAATTTGTTACCAGTCACATGCACTTTTTCAGCATTTATGATAATCACATTATCACCGCAGTCAACATGTGGCGTGTAAGAAGCAAGATGCTTTCCACGCAAACGATTCGCTACGATTGTCGCAAGACGACCAAGAACCAAATCTTCTGCATCAATCAGAATCCATTTCTTGTTAACATCTTGTGAACGAAGTGATTGGGTTGTTTTGTCCATCATTTTCAATCCAAGTAATTTAATTTTGTATTTGCCAAATATAACCGCAGAAACCTTACGGGGTCAAGAAAAATGCGACAGGAAAATGAGGTAACATAATACCCCATCAATTCGATACCCTTTTTCCCTATTCCCCATTCAATCAAAAGCCTTACGTTTTCCTATGTAGTTTTTCTTGAATTTTCTAAGCACATCAATTAAACTGATTAAACATGTGGAGAGGTGGCCGAGCGGTTGAAGGCGCACGATTGGAAATCGTGTATACGGGAAACCGTATCGAGGGTTCGAATCCCTCTCTCTCCGCCACTACCTATATAATTTGAAATGCTTCTTCATTTTCCCTTTACGCATAATAATAAATAATGACACATGTTGATGTAGTAATAATTGGCGCAGGCGCTGCTGGCTTAATGGCCGCATGGTGCGCTGGCAAGCGTGGTAAACGCGTTTTATTGATTGAACACACATCAAAAATAGGAGAGAAAATTCGAATCTCTGGCGGAGGACGGTGCAACTTTACAAACATCGGTGCCAGCAAAGTTAATTATATATCCCAAAACCCTCATTTTTGTGTATCAGCCTTATCGAACTATACACCAAAAGATTTTATTACCCTCATCGAATCATATAACATCACTTACCATGAAAAAACATTAGGGCAGCTTTTTTGTGATGGATCATCAAAACAAATCGTATCCATGCTCCTCGATTTATGTCATCAACATAACGTAACAATAAAAACAAATTGCCGTGTAAACACTGTATCAAAAGGCGAACATTTTCAACTCATAACATCTGACGGTATCATAACGAGCACAGCACTAATCATAGCCAGTGGTGGTCTTTCAATCCCCCAAATTGGGGCAAGTGATTTTGGCTATCGTATTGCCCAACAATTCAGCATTACGATTGTGCCAACACGCCCTGCCCTTGTGCCATTGGTTGTCGCTGAATCACATCGTTCCCTATTCACACAATTAAGCGGTGTTTCAACCCCCTCAACAACACATTATAAAAAAACACACTTTGCTGAAAATATCCTTTTTACACATAAGGGGCTTAGTGGTCCTGCGATTTTGCAAATCTCGTCCTATCTGGAAAGCTTTCAAAACCAGGAGATTCGCCTAAATCTATTGCCAACCATGGATTTAAAGCACATATTTACAACCGATAAAAACAGCAAAAAAACACCTACTAATTATTTAAAAAACCATCTAACCAATCGTTTAGTTGATCATTTAGCCATTTCTGATGATTTTCACACAAGCATCACTGACCTTAAAAAAGAACGTCTCTTTAAAATTGCAGATACCATTCACCAATTTACCGTTCCAATTAATGGCAGCGAAGGTTATCAAAAGGCTGAAGTCACCGCGGGTGGCGTCGACACAAACGAACTCTCATCAAAAACCATGATGTGCAAAAAAGTGCCGAACCTTTATTTCATTGGCGAAGTCGTTGATGTAACGGGATGGCTTGGTGGATATAATTTCCAATGGGCATGGTCATCGGGGTATGCAGCTGGGAATAATTGTTAAGACATTTATTATTAACCCCAATTCGGGATTTCGGCGAACAAAAACCTATAGTTTTCGTCATGACGAGCCAGCGTAAGCTGGTGTGGCCATCCAGAAAAACAAACATTTCCGACGTAACAGGCATTTCCGACGCAACAGGTATTTCTGACGTAACAGCCCTGGATCACCACAAAAGCCTTCGGCTTTTTCGTGATGACGATTGCGTAACATATAGAATTTTCTTCATGTTTAATCCCGAATTGAGATTATTAATACACTTAACTATTAATTAACACTATTTATATATAATTTTATTAT
>CANKZX010000032.1 GCA_947488275.1 Alphaproteobacteria bacterium
TGCGTTTGGTGTTGATGAAACGGCTGATATGAAAGCGCTTCGTACGCAACTGCCAACTGCTGTATTACAAGGGAATTTTTCACCAGAGCTTTTGTTAAAAGGTGATGAAGAAAAGGACTTTGAATCAACGATTCAGTCGATGCTGAAGGTTAATCAGGGGACGCCTTATATTTTCAACTTAGGACATGGCATTAATAAGGACACGCCAATTGCTCATGTTGAACGAATGATTGATCTTATTCAGCGTTTTTCAAATACGAAATAAGATATTATACTCAGTACCGATGATTTTTAGCAATTCTGCCGTCATAGCGAACCTGCGTAGCAGGTATGGCTATCCAGAAAAACAAACATTTTCGACGTAACAGGTATTTCTGACACAACAGGCATTTCCGATGTAACAGCCCTGGATCACCACAAAAGCCTTCGGCTTTTTCGTGATGACGAGGGATGGTAAAATTATCTTCTGCTAAAAATCATCGATTTTGGATGTATTTATTTGTTTGCATAAATTAAAATGCAAACATTGTTTTTTAAAATATGCCTGGGCAACAAAAGTACGATTGTGATGTGCTTTTTTCTTTCTGAGGTTCAGACGTTATCTCAGCGCTAGATGTTCTATCTATTTTTTTTATTTCTTTTGCGCCAGAGTTATCAGTGGATACTGCTGAATAATCATTAGATTTACCTGTTGATTGAGGAAGAGTGGGTAAGATTGTTCCTTCTAGATCGTCTATTAAGCATGCCGCAACTTCAGAAGCGAGCTGTTGATTGATAGAGTTCTGTGTATCATCAATAAAAGGCGTATCTGGATTTGTTAAACTATCTACATAAGCATCAGTTTCTGGATCAACTGTTGAGTGCACTGTGCCTGTATTTACTCCATTTACTATGAATTCATTGGTATCAGCTGAAAAACTTATTGTTGTTAATAATGATCCGCAAAGCATTAGTTTTAAAATATTCATTTTTTATTTCCATTTATTATTGTCAGATACTTTAAATACAAAATTTTTTGAATCAGATTTACATCTAATGTTGAGCTAATTTTAAGGGGTTTTTTATTTAAAATTATTTTGTATTTAAATTAACTGTATATTATCTTTATTAACCCTCATGTTTATATAGAAGATTATTTATAACTAATCAAGTATAAAAATGTGTTGTCTTATATTTTTAAATTATTCATCGTTTTTCAGGTGTGGAAGAAGATGCTGTTTGTTTGCCAGCATACGTTGTCGCCAAATTAAGTTTAAAGCGTTTGCTATAGCTGGCTGATGGAACGGCTTTGTATAATTCTTTTGTTGATTCAATGGCAATAAGACCAGAAAATTTTGGAAAAAGATACGGTCCTATTTTTTCAAAAATAGGGTTTAAGCTAATGCCAAGATTTGAATTAAATGGCGGGGTATAAAGACTACGAAGCGTTTGTGTTGGTGCAAATGACGCATCTTTTAGGCATTTTGTCAGTTGAGTCATTGTATAGGGGCGCCCATGCCCAAAAGGTGTTGTATCGATACGTGCCCAAAGTCCACGGCGATTGGGGGTAATAATCAAAAGACGTCCTTCATTTGTCAGGACGCGCCAACATTCCTCTAAAAAGGCAATGGGATTGTGACACAGTTCAAAACCATGAATGACTACCAAGCGATCAATACATCGATCGGGAAGGGGGAGGAGATCTTCTTCAATAAGCGCTGTGCGTGATGGTGCATTTTTGGGCCATCCAATAACGCCTGTGTGTGCAGGCATAAAGGTCACATAGGTGCTTTTTTCGGGCAAGTAGGGTGTTGCAAAACCATAACCCAATGTCCGTTGAATTGAGGGATCATTCGCAAGCGGTGTCTGAAAATGAGGCCATATTTTAGAAATGACTTCATTGATTTCACTGTGAACAATATCACCGAGGGGGGTTGTATAAAATTCACGAAAATCAAGAACATCCATATCGAATACTCGTTTGTAAAGGTCGTATTGTTTTGTATTTATAAAAAGAAGAAAGCACCTATTTTAGATGATGTTTTGCCAAAACTTCTGTCATGGCGTGTCCCGAAAAGGCGTGACCATCCAGAAAAATAACGACTAGATCACCACAGATGCTGCCTCTCTTTTTTATAACCCCAATTTCTCACGAATGAGAATAATCATATTATCAATCCCGTAAAGGGCAATAAATGATCCCATTCGTGGACCTTCTTTTTGCCCAAGCAGAACTTCGTACATCGTGCCAAACCAGGAACGAAGATCGGTAAACCCATGTTGCTTTCCGATTTCAAAAACTTCCGTCTGTATAACGTCCGCATTTGTTTGCGTATCAAAGGTGGCAAGCTTGTCTGCTAAAGCTTTAAGGGCTGCATACTCCATCTCTGTTGGTGCTCGATACTCTTTCAAAGGGGCAACAAAATCACGGTAATAGTGAATGGCATATTTAATTAGTAAATCAAGTGTTTTATGTGATTCGGCGGATGCGCCATCAACATATTTTTGAACAAACCCCCATAAAATGGATGCATCTTCTGCATTACAAACTGATGCTAAATTTAAAAGCATATTATAGGTTAATCCCGTTGCTTGCGGTGCTGGTGGATTGCTGGCATGTACATGATAAATAGGATTATCTTTTTGTTCTTCTGGGGATTGCGTCGGAAATTTCTGAATATGGGTTAGATATTCATCAACAGCGCGTGGAATAACATCAAAATAGAGGCGCTTTGCTTTTTTTGGCGATTGATACATATAATAGGATAGGCTTTCAGCTGGCGCATAATTTAGCCATTCATCAATCGTAAGACCATTTCCCTTTGATTTCGATATTTTTTGTCCCTGTTCATCTAAGAAATGCTCATATGTGAGGTTCTCAGGTGCTCTGCCACCGAGGACACGGCAGATTTGACTGGAAAGTTTTACCGAATCAATTAAATCTTTGCCTGACATTTCATAGTCGACATCAAAGGCACGCCAACGCATTCCCCAATCAACCTTCCATTGCAATTTACAGTTTCCGCCTGTAATCAGTGTTTCTGTTAAAACACCCGTTTCAGGATCTTTATAAATAATAGAATCACTATCTGGACGAAGTTCTTCCATCTTTACCTGCAACACAACGCCTGTTCGGGGACAAACAGGTAAAAAGGGACTATAGGTTGATCGGCGCTCGTCCCTAAGAGAGGGGAGTATGAGGGACATAATCTCATTATAATGCTGTAAAACAAGTCGCAACGCATCGTCAAATTGCCCTTTTGTATACCAGTCTGTGCTGCTTTGAAATTCATAGCTAAAGCCAAATGAATCGAGAAAACTGCATAGCATGGCATTATTGTGATGTCCGAAACTTTCATACTTATCAAAAGGATCGGGAACTTTTGTAAGTGGCTTTCCAATGTGCTTTTTGAGCATTTCTTGATTAGGGACGTTGTCTGGTACTTTTCGCAGTCCATCCATGTCATCAGAAAATGCAAAAAGACGTGTTGGAATATCGGAAAGTTCAGAAAACGCCTGACGAACCATAGCGGTACGTGCGACCTCGCCAAAGGTGCCAATGTGTGGCAATCCTGATGGACCATACCCTGTTTCTAAAAGAACAAACCCCTTTGGTGGTGTTTTGTGGTGAATGCGATTTAAAATACGATTAGCCTCAATAAAGGGCCAGCTTTTAAAGTTTTGGTCGGCGTTTATAATGTTATTCGTCATATATTTAATGAAATGTTAGATTGTCTTCTCTATATGTCCCATATTTAATGGGGAGAAAGCAAGGGAGCTGTCATTAAATCATCTAATTTTGTGGAGATGAATGCCTTTTATGCATCCCATAAAGTATAAGTACGCATATACAAATGATGGCGCAGCCTAAAAATATGGGGATGCTGGTGCGATTATAAAAAAGGCTGACGGTCATTCCTGATAGGCTAATAATAAGATTTCGAATCATTGCGACAAAAGAAATACCAATTCCTTTGTCAGTTGTGAAATGTTCAAATGCTTGTGTTGCTGCCGTTGATACAATAAAGGCTGTACTTAAATTGAGGAGAGACATGAGAACCAGTCCAATAGCCGTGTTGATATGGTAGAAGATACACAAGATTATGGTTAACATGATAAAGATAGCCATAATAGATGTTCCTATTTTAAAGGACATCGCAAAGCCAATACGTATAATAATTTTTCGATAGATCATTGCACCAAGCATACTAAAGAAAAGTGGAATTAATTGGAGTTGTGCATAGGTTGCAGGTGTATAGCCGTAAACATCGATGAATAAAAAGGCGGCGTTTGTTGTAAAAATAGGAGAAAGCGCAACAGGCAGAGAATGAATGAGTGTTAATGATAAAAGCGGGCTTGGTTTAAGGTAATGCATCACTTTAGGGAAAATTGACCAAATAGATGTGGATTTTTGAGGTGTCATGAGTGTTTCCATAACATATACGCGTACCAAAAAGAAACACATGAATGAGAGAAATGCGATTAAGATGAATCCAGATCGCCAACTCAAATATGTGTTTAAAACAGCGCCTATATTGGGGGAGAAAGCAAAAACAACAGGATATAGCAAACCAAAAATGGAAATGTACCGTGCGTATGTTGCTCCCTTATAAAGATCAGCTAATATAGCAAGGGAAACATTCATAATGCCGCCTGCACTTAATGATTGAATAAAACGACCAAGTAAGAAAATCGATAAATGCGTCGATCCCGCGCATATGATCGATCCGATGACGAGGAAAACAAGCGATAAAAGAAAAATTGGTTTGCGTCCACGTTGATCGCTTAATTGACCATAAATTAATCCTGTAAATGCTGAAATAAAAGGTGTCAAAATAATTGAAAATTGCATGATTATTTCGTTTGTCCCGAAATAGTCGCGCATAATCGATAGGCTGGGTAGGAAAATGTCGAAGCTTGCAATCATGACAATAACAGCGCTAAACACAACATAAGTAAGCAGTGGGTGATGTGTTTGCGCGTTCGATGTGTAATCCATTATGCGTCGCGTAACCATTCAGCAATTTCAAGAGCAGCATATGTAATGATGGCACGTGCACCTGCGCGTTTAAAGGCAACGCAGGTTTCTAGAAAAGCTGATTTCTCATCAAGAAAACCTTCTTTAGCTGCAGTCTTTATCATTATATATTCACCGCTTACCTGATAGCCAAGAATAGGCGTTGAATATGTACTCGCCATTTTTGTAATGATATCTAAATAGGGAAGACCAGGTTTAACAATCATCATGTCGGTGCCTTCTTGAACATCAAAGGCAGCTTCATGTAAGGCTTCTTGTGCATTTGTGTAAGCCATTTGGTATGTTTTCTTATCGGCAGGTCCGTTAAGTTTTTTAACGCCAAGAATATTTCTGAAAGGACCATAAAAACAAGATGCATATTTAGCCGTGTAACTTACAATAAGCGTGTCCTGGAATCCATTGGAATCTAAGGCATTACGTAAACGCAAGACGCGCCCATCCATCATATCTGATGGACAGATTGCATCAACACCATGTTTGGTCAACAGTAAAGTTAAGTCAATTAATTTATCAATTGTTGCATCATTATCGATTTTGTTATTGAGAATAACGCCATCATGCCCGTGAGTCGTATAGGGATCAAGTGCGACATCCGCCCATAGGCCAATAGGAAAATTATGGCGTTTCAGTTCATCAAGTGCCCGTATTAATAGATTATTTGAATGCGCAGATTCTGACCCAAGAGGGTCTTTTTTGTCATGTGAAATAATAGGAAAAAGCATTAATGCGGGTATGCCAAGGGCAACAGCCTTTTCAGCGAGGTCTTTTAGTTCGTGAATCGCATAGCGATAAAAACCAGGGTAGGGTAGGGATTGTGTTGCATCGTTGTCTTCACGCACGAAAATTGGCAATACAAGATCATGCACGGTAAGCGTTGTTTCAGCGATAAGATCACGAACCCAGGGGGATTGGCGCAGACGACGATGCCGTGTTGTTGGAAATGATCCAATCATAGTATTTCTTACTCGTTAACTTTGTGCTGTATTAAAGGATTCAACCTTAATGCTGCCTTCAGTGTCAACTAAAATTTGATCAACTTTTAGTTTGGCATTTAATAATTTATCTTCGCAGAATTTACGAAGATAGCTACCACGCTCAAACGCTTGAATGGCATCCTCTAGGGGCATGCGTCCTTCTTCAAGTTTTTTGACAAGGGTTTCAAGTTCGCTCATTCCCTCTTCAAAGTTTTGTGGTGTTTGGATTGATGACATTTTTATATTTACCTTAATTGGATGCTTAACTGGATGTTTACGTGTGATGGTAATCGATTGTTGATTAAATATCAAAATGAAAAAATATCATTCAAGCATTTGTAAAGGCTAACCTGAATCGATTTCATGGTAATTGCATTCAATCGGATTTTGCTGATTCAGATAAACGCTCACGTTGTTGCCGTTTGCGTTTGCTTAAATTCTGACGTAAAGCCATAGCAAGGCGTTTTTCGCGTTGCGTTGGGGCTTTTTTTTGTTGAGTAAACGATTCATTCGGATCACGTGTTTCATCTTGTTGATTCTTATTCAGTTCACTTTTTGTATTAATTAATGTCATTATTCGTTACCTTTTTAATAAGATCTGTTTCTTGAATTGTGGATAAACGTTTCAGTTGTATTAAACAATAAAACGATGGAATCGTTATTAATGCTGTAATGAAAAAAAGGAAACTCCATCCAAAAAAACTCGCCGCAACCCCTGAAACAGAGGATACGATCACACGGCTTAACGAACCAATGGCGTATAAAAAGGTGAAATGCCCCGCAGAAAAAGGTGTTTTGCAAAACATTGATACCATGGCGATAAAGGCTGTAGCTGCCATGCCTGACGCAAAACTTTCAACCCCAATTGTTACCATTAAAATAGATATATCATGACCGACCCATGACTGAATTAAAAAAAGTAAACATGAAACAGCTTGTAAAAATAAACTGACAGCGACAATCAGCAAGCATCCCATTTGGTGAATCAAATAACCTGAAACAAGCCCACCAATAATCATAAAAGGAATACCAAAAGCCTTGGTAATATCAGCGTATTCAATTTTATTAAACCCCAGATCATGCAGGAATGGAGCAGACATGGCACTTAAAACGGTATCAGCAATTTTAAAGGTAAAGACAAAAAGTACTAAATAAACAAATGGTGTCTCTTTGTAAAGTGTTGCAAAACTTTCTTTTAACATATGATAAAATGATGTAAAAGGTTTTATGATTATAGTGCGATTTTCTGTTGGAATAAACCAAAGTGCTGGGATACCAAGAAGTTCCACTCCGCCCATAATCCAATACGCTGTCTTCCAATCATAGAGAGAGGCTAAATAAAGCGCACCTGCTCCACTAATAAACATCCCAAAGCGAAAACCGATGGATTCAATAGCTGCAATTGCTCCGTTACGTTGAAGCGTTACTAACTCAACACGAAGTGTATCAATAATGATATCTAAGGTGGCGGCAAAAAATGATAATAGAAAGGCTGCAAAAGCAAGAGCCAGAAGATGATCGACAGGATTTAATGCGCCCAGTAAAAATGTGGAGATCACAAGGCCAACTTGTGCTGCAATTCCTAGAATTTTAAAATTTTTATGACGGTTCCCTTTAAAAGAAAGTGCAAAACGATCAAGAAAAGGCGCCCATAAGAACTTTATACTATAAGGTAATGTGGCAAGCGTAAATAAACCAATAACCGTCGGCGTGACACCCGATTCTGTCAACCAAAACGCAAGCGTTGAGAGCGTTAACAAAAAAGGAATGCCACTCGCTACCCCCAATAAAAAGAAAAAGGGTATTTGACGATTAAAATAAAGTCTAATCAATTTCACCTTCAACAACGCGTACGTCATTAACAGCATTATCCACGCTATCTGACATGTTATCTAATGCGTCCTCACCATCGGTGTCTTCGCTATCATCCGCACCAATTCGGCTAACGGCCACAACTTTCTCATCAGCATCCACACGGAAGACGATCACACCCTGTGCACGGCGCCCTGTCATACGAATATCTTTAACAGCACAACGAATCAAGCGACCACGATCCGTCACAAGCATAATTTGGTCATTTTCATCGACTGGGAATGTGCTCACCAAGCCACCCGTTTTTGCTGTGACTTGCATCGCATTAAAACCAGAACTACCGCGATTTGTCGTTCGATACTCATACGCCGATGTACGTTTACCATAACCATTCTCAGAAATGGCTAAGATAAATTGTTCGCGATCTGCCAATTCTTGAATACGTTCTTGGGTTAGCTGAATTATTGGCTCCGAAGAAATGTCATTTTCTTCAATCGTATCCTCGTTGCCATCTTCACCCTCATTTAGCAATAGGCGCTCAGATTTTAGATAGGCATCTCTTTCCTCTGTATTTTGCGTTTCAGAGGATAATAAAATAGTCATGGCAATTACAGAATCGCCTTCAGCAAGGCGAATGCCCCGTACACCATTTGAATCACGCCCTGCAAACACACGAATATTCGTTACATTAAAACGATTGCAAATTCCGTAAGCCGTGCTCAGCATCACGTCATCGTTTTCTGAACATAAAGCAACAGCAACCAACCCCTCACCCTCGTCCATACGAATAGCTTTTTTGCCGTTCGCATTGATATTTTGGAAGTCAGTCAATGAATTTCGACGCACATTGCCAAAAGATGTTGCAAACATCAAATAATTTGTATCGTGATTGACATCATCAGGCAAAACCATAATGGTTGTTATTTTCTCATTTTGCGCAAGTGGCAGTAGATTTATAATTGCGCGCCCTTTTGATTGGGGCGAAGCAAGTGGCAGGCGGTAAACCTTCATACGATAAACTTGCCCAAGGGAAGAGAAAAAGTAAACTTGACTATGTGTGTTTGCCACAAAAACATCACTTACGACATCCTCAACTTTTGTTGTCATGCCCGAGCGACCACGTCCCCCACGGCGTTGGGCACGATATGTTGAAAGTGGCACACGTTTGATATAGCCTTCAAGACTAACCGTGACAACCATTTCTTCTTTTTGAATAAGATCTTCAACATCAATTGATGATTCGGATTCATCAATGTCCGTGCGACGCGGGCTTGGATATTCGCCGCGTACAGCAACAAGTTCATCTTTCATAATCGATAAAACACGTGCACGTGATCCCAAAATACTGACAAGATCACGAATGAGTTCGATAACAGCGTCAAGATCAGCCTGAATCTTCTCACGCTCCATACCTGTTAAGCGATGTAAACGAAGATCAAGAATCGCATTGGCTTGTATTTCAGAAAGGCGATACATCCCCTGTTCGGGTATTTTTTCTTCCATTAAATCAAGCAAATGAAGCACGCTTGACGCATCCCAAAGACGCGCCATTAGTTTTTCTTTCGCATCCACACGATCAGCCGCTGCACGAATGAGTTCAATAATAGGGTCAATATTACTAACAGCAATAGCAAAGCCCATTAATGTATGTGCTTTTTCACGTGCCTTTCTCAGTTCATAGCGCGTGCGACGTAAAATAACTTCCTCACGGAATTCAAGAAATGCTTCAAGCACTTGCGTTAAATTTAATTGTTCTGGTCTACCATGACGCAAGGCAAGCATATTAAAACTAACACTGGTTTGTAATTGGCTATATCGATACAACTGATTTAAAATCACATCAGCGACCGCATCACGTTTTATTTCGATTACAATACGCACGCCTTCACGATTGGATTCATCGCGCAGATCACTAATCCCCTCAATGGTTTTTTCTTTAACCAGTTCAGCAACCTTTTCAACAAGACGTGATTTATTTACTTGATATGGAATTTCAGTGATAATAATCGCTTGGCGATCATTTTTGAATGTTTCAATATGCGCTTTGCCACGAACAACAATACTGCCGCGACCTGTTCGAAAAGCCTCATGAATACCATGACGCCCCATAATTGTACCACCCGTTGGGAAATCAGGTCCTTTAACGATTTGCATGAGTTCAGTTAGTGTCATGTGGGGATTATCGATAAGCGCACAACACGCATCAATGACCTCACCAAGGTTATGCGTTGGAATCGACGTTGCCATACCAACAGCAATGCCGCTACCTCCATTCACCAAAAGGTTTGGAAAACGTGCAGGCAATACCGTTGGCTCTTGCTCACTCTCATCATAGTTTGCTTGAAAATCAACCGTATCTTTATCAATGTCTTCTAATAATTCATGCGCTGGCTTTGAAAGACGTGCTTCCGTATAACGAGATGCCGCCGCAGGATCGCCGTCCATTGAGCCAAAGTTACCTTGCCCATCGATAAGCGGAACACGAAGACTAAAATCTTGCGTTAACCGAACCATCGCGTCATAAATAGCCATATCACCATGTGGGTGATATTTACCCATTACCTCACCGACGACGCGCGCTGATTTACGATACGGACGATTATATTCATTGCCTGTTGCTTTCATCGCATACAAAATACGCCGATGCACAGGTTTTAGCCCATCGCGTACATCAGGTAAAGCGCGTGATACGATTACGCTCATCGCATAATCAAGATATGAACGCTTCATTTCCTCTTCAATAGCAACTGGTTTTACATCGATAGGGAGTGCATTTTGCATAGACATATACTAACTTGAACAAACATTAATAAACCGTTAAAGGATTTTAGCACAGACAGCCAGAGAATTCACGCAGAATATCCGTAAAGCAACCTTTATTTTAAGGGAGCCTGATACGGGGAAATGTAGGCAGCATCTATGTCGCTATATTTTTTGCTAACGATAAACGTGTGACAAATAGTGTTGCAGCAATAATAATAGCAGCACCAAAAAGCGTCCATAAGGTTGGCATTTCACTAAATAAAATGAAGCCTATAGGCACCGCTATAATTAGGCGACTATAATCAAATGGTGCCAGAAATGAAGGCGCGCTATGCTGCAGTGATTTAACATAACAGAACTGGGCTAACACGCCAAATAACCCCAGCAACATAAGTAACCCACAATCGGGAAGCGATGGGGTAAACCATACAAATGACGCTGCAATCCCTGATAAAATCGTACTGATCACATTAACATAAAACATAATGTTTACCGTTGATTCAGTTACTGTAAGTTTCTTAGCGCAAATAAGAGAAAGACTGGCAAATAAATTAGCAAGTAATAAAATATAAACAGCATCATTCAAACGAAATTCCGTTGGCTGAACAATCACAAGAACACCAAGATAACCCACTATGATAAGTAACCATTTTGTAAGCGTAACATTTTCTTTTAAGATTAATATGGCAAGTGCAGTTGTCATAAGCGGTGCTGTAAAGCCAATTGCTGTCCCCATCGCAAGTGGTAGATTTCGATAACCATAATAGGTGCACGTAATTGAAAGGCACGTAAACGTTACCCGTAATATATGGAGAAACGGACGTTGTGTTTTTAGGGTTTGAACGCCTGATTTAATAAGGAATGGCAGAAAAAAAATCAATCCAAAAAGGCAACGGATAAAAACGAGAACAGCACCTTTCACACTTGGATCAAGCAACTTAGCAATCGACATTGCTGTTGTAAAGCAAAGTGAGCCACAAAGGGAGAAGATAATACCATAATAATTATTTTGACGAGATAAATCTGACAATAGCGTATAATTCCAAAATTAACTTCATGAAGGACAGTATACGCTGAAAAAATAATCATTGCACTTAAAGTTATGCGTACGATTAATAAAAAATGTATGCCCATAACCGATGGTTTTGCGTATTTTCTTACAATAGCGAATTTATAAGGTAGATGTGGTCACTTAGTAGAAAGGGGCATTCTGTGAAGTGGAATTTTAGGGCAGCATATTTGCGATACAAGCGCGTGATGACGGGGGGGATGGTCGTATCTAATTTGTTTACGTAAAATGATTTGAAAGAAGTCTATTCACTCGGTATCCTAAAAATGTATTTCATTATCGGTTAAAAGGCGTTAGGTTTAAGTGTATGTGACCATTCATTGTATGTTTGTCATCTTCGGACGTAATCCGAAAATCGATTTGGTTTCAAAGGCAAATAATAATTGTTTAGACACTTGTTTTGAAGGTGAATAAGTTGCTTTTCAGCCTTTTATAAGATTCTTGGATTAAGTCTAAGGCTGACAGGAAGAAGTGAATAGTTGCGTTCCTTTATTATATATTAAGGTGCTTTACAGATCCATGTCTGAACTCTCGAGCGTTATTGAACAGATAAAAAGTCGTATCATGATCACCGATATTTTGTCGCCATTTGTCCCTATTCAAAGGCGCGGAAATCGTATTGTTGGATTATGTCCTTTTCACAAAGAAAAGTCACCATCATTTAATATTGATAATGTAAAGGGCAGTTATCACTGTTTTGGATGCGGGCAACATGGTGATCATTTTTCATTTTTAATTGATCATCAGGGTATGACGTTTAATGAGGCGTTAAAGCATTTGGCCGAAAAGGCTGGTGTGCAGCTGCCTGAAAGAACGCCATCTCGTTCCCATGGTTCATATAAAAATGAAGCACCTGAACATGAGAAAAGTGAATCAAAGCACGAAAAGCTATTTAATATCATGGAACAAGCTTGTCAATGGTATCAGGCTAAATTAAACACACCAGCCGCTCAATTTGTGCGTGATTATCTGTCATCACGATCACTACCTAATACTATGATTGATCGATTCCGCCTTGGTTTTGCACCAGAAAGTGGTGGCTTGAAAGAATCGCTCATGCAAAAAGGCGTGACAAAAAGCGATCTAATTGAGGTTGGTCTTATTACGGATAAAGGGGCTGATCGTTTTCGTGGGCGTCTTATTTTTCCGATTGCGGATGCAAAGGGAAGGGTGATTGCCTTTGGTGGTCGGGCGTTATCAAAAGACCAAATGCCAAAATATTTAAATTCACCTGATACGCCGCTTTTTCATAAAAGTATGGTTTTGTATGCGCAAGCTTTGGCGTTCAAAGCCGTTACCCGTGACATCCCGCCTTTGGTTGTTGAAGGGTACATGGATGTTATTTCATTGCATCAATTTGGGTTTGAAACGGCTGTTGCACCACTTGGTACGGCTTTTTCTGATGATCATATGAAACGTCTATGGCAACGTCATCCATCACCAATTTTTTGCTTTGACGGTGATGAGGCAGGGCGAAAAGCCGCCTTTCGAGTGGCACAGCGCGTGTTTCCTTTATTAAAACCCCATTTCTTTGTGCAATTTTGTTTCCTTCCCGAAGGTGAAGATCCAGATACGTATTTAAAAACATTTGGTAAAACGGATTTTGATGCCTTGTTAAAAAAAACAACAACTCTGACGGATACGATTTGGCAAGGGTATCTCCAAAAATTTTCGATTACGCCCAAAGCATCGCCTGAAGATAAAACCATTTTAAAAAAAGCGCTTATGGAACATGTTGCGGAAATTGTGGATGCGGATTTAAAACAATTCTTTCAACGTGATTTTAATGATAAACTCTATCATTTTTTTAGTATTGCGCCAAAACGACAACGCATAAACGAGACGCAGGGCTTTACAGCTGTTTTAAAAACAGATATGGTACAAACGTTAAAAAAAATTAAAAAAAATCACCTTGCAGCAAAAATTTTGTTGGCAACTTTGAAAAACAACCCCACATTAGTGGAGAGAGTGTATGAATTTGTGATTAGTCTTGATGAATTGCCTGACGATTTATGTGAATTTCGAAATTTTTTATGCGAACAATTTTATGTTGATTCAGAAACTTTAGTGGTTGATGCACATCAAAAAGGACATCAAAGCGTGCTGCATGAACTTGATATGCTTAATTTAAGAACAATGGCGCCGTTTGCTTTGCCAAATAGTGATCACGAAATCGTTTTTCAAGGATGGATGGATGTATGGCAACAATATCATAAGCAGTCAAAAGTGCGAAAAGAGACAACGTTAATGAAAGCGCGCTTAAAAAATACACTTGATGAAAAGAGTTGGGAACAATGGCAACAGATAAAAACAGCATTTACATTTGATGTAAATGACTAGACAGTTGAATAGATATAGATGAATATAAAAGTTAAAGGGAGCAACTCTAGAAATGGCAAGTCGACCAATGCGTAAAGTTGAACAATCCACAACCGATGAAACTGTAGATGTTCCATTGATTGAATTAAGTAAATCAAATCCAGTCCTAAAGCGTTTAATCGCAAAAGGGAAGGAGCGTGGTTACGTTACCTATGATGAACTTAACGAGACATTGCCCCAGGATCAATTATCGTCAGATCAAATTGATGAAACGATGACTATGATTGCTGAACTCGGCATCAGTATTGTTGATAGCGATGAAGAAGCCGAAGAAGCTCTGACAGGTGATGAAACAACGGTTAAGCCTGATCTTTCTGATTTTGATTTTTCAGAAACAGCTGAAGAAACGGAAGAAGAAGTCACAGGGCGTACGGATGACCCTGTACGTATGTATCTTCGTGAAATGGGTAACGTTGAATTGCTTTCGCGTGAAGGTGAAATTTCAATTGCTAAGCGTATTGAATCAGGTGTAATCGCGATGATTGGTGGCTTATGTGAAAGTCCATTAACCGCTCAACTTATTTCAGCATGGCGTGAATTGATGATCAATGGAAAATTGATGACGCGTGATTTAATAACACTTGATACGAACGCAACTTTTGACGATGAATTGGTTGAAGATGACCAAGATTTAGTGGATGATGTTGAGGAAATGGTTGAAGACAGTATGCCATTGTCAGATGCGGATGAGGCTGCGCGTGGAAAGCTACTTATTTTATTTGATAAGCATTTGAACCTTTTTGGTGAACTCGTTCCTATGCAAGCAGCATTAATTGCAAAGAAAAAATCACTTTCAGCGGCAGATGCAAAATATATTAATGTGCGTAATCAGTTGATCGCGAATTTTCAGGACATTAAATTTAATTCACAGCGTCTTGAGGATTTATTTGAACATCATTCATTGTTAAATAAATCTATTATGTTTCTTGAACGTCATTTGTTATCTGCCTCTGAAACAAGAGGTATTAAACGTGATAAAGCACAGCCACGTCTTGTTAATCAGCCTTATAGTGAGGATTGGTTAAGTCAAATAAAAACATATAAAGATAAAGGCTGGGCTGAATTTGTTGAGGCAGAAGCTGAAAAATTTGATGAAATTATTAGTGAAACTAAATATATTGAAGAAAAATATGGGCTGCCGCTGACTGATTTCCGTTATATTGTGAATGCGATTCAGCGTGGGGAGCGTGAATCATCTCGTGCCAAAAAAGAAATGATTGAAGCAAACCTGCGTTTGGTGATTTCAATTGCCAAAAAGTATACAAATCGTGGGTTGCAATTTTTGGATTTGATTCAAGAAGGTAACATTGGTTTGATGAAAGCTGTTGATAAGTTCGAATATCAACGTGGATACAAATTTTCAACTTACGCAACATGGTGGATTCGTCAGGCAATTACACGGTCAATCGCTGATCAGGCGCGTACGATTCGTATTCCCGTTCATATGATTGAAACAATTAATAAGCTCGTTCGCACATCCCGCCAAATGATGAATGATATTGGGCGTGAACCAACACCAGAAGAATTGGCAGAAAAATTGATGATGCCGTTGGATAAAGTCCGCAAAGTCATGAAAATTGCAAAAGAACCGATTAGTTTGGAAACACCGATTGGTGATGAAGAAGATAGTCACTTGGGTGATTTTATTGAGGATAAGAACGCCGTTCTGCCGATTGATTCGGCGATTCATGCGAATTTACGTGAAACAACAACACGTATTTTATCGACATTGACCGCCCGTGAAGAGCGTGTTCTTCGTATGCGTTTTGGTATCGGGATGAACACGGATCATACATTGGAAGAAGTGGGTCAACAATTTGCTGTTACACGTGAGCGTATTCGTCAGATTGAGGCAAAGGCGCTTCGTAAATTAAAGCATCCAAGCCGTTCTCGGAAATTACGTAGTTTCTTGGATACATAAGATAGGTTTGTTGTGTGCTTGGGATTTTCCTGGGCACAGCAAACGTAGGAGTCAGTAATGACACATTTCCCATCCCTTCGTTCAATTGTTGATAAGTTCGGATTGCTACCCGATAAAAGTCATTCAAAACGATATGGTCAAAATTTTTTATTTGATGAAAGCATAACAGAACGTATTGTTCGTTTTGCGCGATTGCCTAAAGATGCCTTCATTTTGGAGGTAGGGCCAGGGCCTGGTGGTCTGACACGTTCAATTTTGAATAAAAATCCTAAACGTGTTGTAGCGATTGAATATGATCCTTTATGTGTTAAGGCACTTTCATATTTAACAACAGCCTATCCTCAGCTTCGTGTGATTGAAGGTGATGCTCTTCGCTTATCGATCGATTCAATTGCAGATGGGGGCGTGCCAATTCATATTATAGCCAACTTACCCTATAATATTGGCACTGAGTTATTGGTGCGTTGGTTGACACAACTTTCATCTATTGGGTCAATGACGTTGATGTTCCAAAAAGAGGTTGCGTTACGTATTCAGGCAAAGCCTGGTACAAGTGACTATGGGCGTTTATCGATTGTGGCTCAAGTTTTGTGTGATGTTGAACATGGTTTTGATTTGCCACCGCATGTTTTTACGCCTGCGCCTAAAATTGAATCCAGTGTTATTCATTTAAGACCAAGGGCTGATTCACTTTCATTGTTGCCACTGTTGCCAATACTTGAACAGGTTACTCAAGCCGCCTTTCATCAACGCCGCAAACAAATAAAAGCACCGTTAAAAACTATTTTTGGTGATGATGTTTTATTGATGCTTGAAAAAGTAGGGGCAAAAGGGGATATGCGTGCTGAAAATTTAACACCAACACAGTACATACAATTAGCGCAGTTAAAAATTGATCAAAAACAATCATGCCGTAGTAGTGATGCACCTTAACAATGGATAGCTATTGGGTAAACTGGGCGGAAAAATTATCGGTTGTTGATGAAAAACCATTACGTCTTATGGGATGGTTGCTGAGAGAGTGTGGCATTGAAACAGATGTGCGTTTTTTAAACGTTAATGATCTATCGTTTGCCCAGCGATCCATGATAGAAAATGCATTCCAACGTTTATTAGCGCGTGAACCATTATCAAAGATTTTAGGTGAAAAAGAATTTTATGGACGTATGTTTAAAACGACAAGAGATACATTAGATCCACGCGAAGATTCAGAAACGTTGATTGAATGTGTTAAATTATACCAACAGCCCAATGATGTGTTTACCATTTTGGATTTGGGGACGGGGACGGGGTGTCTAATTGTTACGCTGCTAGCGCTTTTTCCTGAGGCAATAGGGATTGCACTTGATAAATGTCCGAAAGCATTGAATGTGGCGATGGAAAATGCAAAGCGCCATCATGTGCAGCATCGAGTTGGTTTTTTAGAGAGCGATTGGTGTCGCGCCCTTGTTTCATCACCGTTGTGCGAACAATTTCAAAGCAAACAAGTCAAAGGTACATTTGATGTTATTTTATCGAATCCGCCTTATATTAGAGATGATTATGCCTTGGCGCCCAGTGTTGCCTATTATGATCCAGCAGCCGCACTGTTTGGTGGGAAGGATGGCTTAGATGCCTATCGTTCTCTTTTTAAAGAACTCCCCAGCTTTTGCCATGCGACAACGAAAATATGTATGGAAATTGGGTATGATCAATTTCAATCAGTTCCTTTTATTGCTGAAAGTTATGGTTTCCAGCTCATTGATACAAAACGTGATGCCAATGGGCATTGTCGATCACTTGTGTTTCAACATATAGGTACATAACCAATGTAAATTCATCTTTGATAAGACGATGCGAATGCATCTGTGTGGAGATCTGAATTTAATTAAATTTTTACTAAAGATACAAAAAATACCTATATGATTATTGTTTTATTTTTCTTGTGTGATTAAGTTGATAATATTAATTTAATTTAAATTTTTGTGAATATCCGAACTTCTTTGTGTTGCATTTTATCTTATAATTTAGTTAAAATTAAATTAACAAGTAAGTTAAGGGGGACACCAAATGTTGCAAAATATACGTCTAAACGATTCATCATCTACTTCCCTGCCGCAAGATGATCGTATTATTCTAAAGCCTTTTACTGATAAAGATGAGATGTCTGAAGAATGTTTGATTTACTTTAAGACGAAACTTATCAAATGGCGTGAGCAACTCTTGTCGGAGAGCACAGAGACGATTTACGAAATGCAAGAAAAGTCAAATCAAGAGCCTGATTTTATTGATTTTGCTTGTAATGAAGTGTCACGTTCGCTTGAGCTTCGTACCAGAGATCGTGAGCGAAAGTTGATTAATAAGATTAACGAAGCTTTGCAGCGTATTGATGATGGAAGTTATGGATATTGTGAAGAAACAGGTGATCCTATTAGCCTCAAGCGCCTTGATGCTCGCCCCATAGCGACACTCAGTATTGAAGCTCAAGAACGACATGAACGCCGCGAGCGAGCCTATAGAGAAGAGCTCGTCTAACGCTTGATAGCTATTTTTTACTCTTTTGATTTAAGGCACGTTTAACACTTGCCTTTTTACCTGGTTTTTTTTCTTTTTCATATTGATCTTTGTGTTCAAAATATTGAACGCCTGCAATCATAAAAAGCATAACCATAGACCAATTTTGATGCATATCTGGACTTAAAACGGTTAGATAACGTCGTCGTTTATCTTCTATTTCAAGCGGAATTGTTGTTCCAGAACGAATGCCGTAATTATAAGCTTCTCGATAAAAATCACGTTGATTATTATCCATTGTTGTGAATGAATCAACATTTGTCAATTTGCACGCTAATGGCACCAGC
>CANKZX010000033.1 GCA_947488275.1 Alphaproteobacteria bacterium
TTTATCGGAATGTTCTGCATATTCTGATGAAGAACATTTTAAAGTATTAGGTGCAATTGATAATGCATCCAGTATTTTATCACCCGAAACAATAGGATGCCTTGCTTTTGGTTACAGCACTAAACATAGAAACATTGAAGAAGACAGACATGATTTAACAGAGGCAGTAAAAAGGAAATTTAGATATCTAATGGGATGGTAATAGAGCAGGCTCATTAAAAACGCGAAACATTACAAAGTTTTCACATTTTTTTCTGGACAAAACCTAAAAAAAGAGGTACTCATAGAGACGTTAATTGTGACATGCCCAGATAGCTCAGTTGGTAGAGCAAGGGATTGAAAATCCCTGTGTCGCTGGTTCGATTCCGGCTCTGGGCACCATTAATGCCTGTCACACATACATATGTTTTTCCGTGTTCATCAAATACTTAACAATAATAAGGGATGCCTCGCATGACGTCGTCGGCAGAAACACAACTGTTTACAATCAATAATCAGACATCCGACACATCAACAGAAATATCCGCAGTAGCGCCTGCGCAACTCATCACTTTTGGTTGCCGCCTCAATACATACGAATCAGAGGTTATGAAGTCCTTAACGCAAGCAGCAGGTCTTGATAACGCGGTTATCATCAACACATGCGCTGTCACGGCAGAGGCTGAACGCCAAGCCCGCCAAACGATTCGAAAAATTCGCCGCGAACAACCAAATGCGAAAATTATTGTGACGGGATGTTCTGCCCAGGTAAACCCTGATCGTTACAATCAAATGACAGAAGTCGATGCCGTTATTGGTAATGACGATAAAATGAAAATCGGAACATACGCAAATCTAAAAAACCCAGGACATGAACGTCTAAAAGTTAATGACATCATGGCCGTTACTGAAACAGCACTGCATCTTGTATCTGGATTTGAAGGCAAAGCACGAGCCTTTGTTCAAGTGCAAAATGGCTGTAATCATCGATGTACATTTTGCATCATACCTTATGGCAGAGGGAATTCACGCAGTGTTGCTATAGGTGAAATTGTTGAACAGTTACGCGCCCTTGTCGCAGTAGGTTATCAGGAAGTCGCTTTTACAGGTGTTGATATCACCGCATACGGAGAGGACTTACCTGGCGCACCAACACTCGGTCAAATGATTCGCCGTGTACTTGCATTGGTACCAGAATTACCACGCCTTCGCCTATCATCACTTGATCCTGTTGAAATTGATGATGACTTATGGCGGCTTATTGCAGACGAACCTCGCCTGATGCCGCACCTACACCTTAGTCTGCAAGCGGGCGATAACATGATTTTAAAACGCATGAAACGCCGCCATTTGCGTGAAGATGCCATTGCTTTTTGCAAAAGAGCAAAAGATATTCGTCCTGATGTTGCCTTTGGTGCTGACCTTATCGCAGGTTTCCCAACCGAAACCGATGAGATGTTTGAAAATAGTTTGCGGATTGTGGATGAATGCAATTTAACCTATTTGCATGTTTTCCCCTATTCACCACGCCCTGGCACGCCTGCCAGCCGCATGCCTCAATTACAAGGCTCTGTTATAAAAGAGCGCGCTGCGCGCCTGCGTCAAAAAGGCATCGATGCCGAACAACGTTTTTACGATCGTTTGGTCAGACAAGAACTATCAATTCTAATTGAATCGAATGACCAAGGAATCATAAAAGGGAAAACGGATCATTTTGCCCCTGTTATTATCAAAAATATTGATTCTAACGTGATGACCACACCCATTATTCGCGCCCGTATAAGCACAAATCATCAGACACACCTTGAAGGCATACTTATTTAGTCCCTCAATCTGCTTTTACTAATACTCGTTAGTACTTTATTTATCCGCTCGCCTGGTGATCCCTCTGCTTTATTATAATCAAATTTTTCAGTAATCTGAAAAGCTGCTCTAAGATGACCTTTATTTGCAAACCAAACCGTACCACGTTGCTCTTCAAGTAATTTATTTAACATATTAACTCTGTATTTATTTACAATAAGAACAAATAAATAAGTCTTAAACTGCATGCTACTTATAGCTCTTGCTAAATCTTCTCTTGCACCACTCAATATTTTTAAATATGCCATTGTTCGATCAACATTTTCTTCAGAATCTTCCATCGAATCAATAACATATCCAACAATATTAAGAATATTCTCATCTGTGACCTTATCTAAAATCAAATTGATTATGTCATTCTTTTCCTCATCAATTGCCTTCATAAACGCAGATGCAATTGCACGATTTCTTGGTCTTGCCTCATTTTCAACCGATTTAAACATATTCACTTTAATCTTAGGTGGCGCAAAAATCATACGAAGCATTGCTAAATTATTTACGTCAACAGCCTTTTGCAATAATTCTCCAGAGAGATCATCGTCCGCATCGCCTTCCTTACCCCAATTATTTTTATTTTCATAATAACGTCTTAATTGGTCTTCATTTTCTATATTAGAGGCGGCATATACTATATTTATGACTCCGAATAGCAGAAACATCGCCTGTATTATTTTAACATTCATAACTTATATCCTAATAAAAATCTCATTATTTATTGTAGGACAAAAAAGTTAACAAATTCTATAGCCCCTATGCAACAGGCACACAATACGTTATCATAAACGAAAGTTAACTACCGAAGGGAAGAATTTATACGATGCGTTGTGCCTCGTACTGCACGGCTGAACGTTATGATATTGACGAACTTGCCAAATTCTTACGAACAGAAGGGCTAGACCCCAAGTTTTATGACAATGTGATCCATATCCACAAAATGCGTGAATCAAATGATGATGATGCGTCTGACGCTGAATTATTTATATTTCCCTATGGATGTATTAGTCTTTGGGGCATGTCTGAGGAAGAAGAACTCAGTTTTATTGATTCCGTTAGTTTATTTGAAGTTTCGTCTCTACACACCTACACTCTCGACACATCAACATATGATTATGGCGATGTAACACTCATCAATGAAGAAGATGATGAAATTATCCTAGAATCAAAAGACGACCTCATTAAACTCTCTCTGTCCCATGGTCTCACGCAATCCGTTAAACTAGAGGCATTTGAGCAAAAAATCGCACAAACCATTGAAAACACCCGTCACTTGCCTAATGAATTAGCGATCAATGGCAAAATTTCGCTGTCCCGTAAAAAATTATCACAGAAAATTGGCGCTCTCTTTGCTGAACGTAATTCAATTAACCTTCATTGCGATATTTTAGATACCCCTGAGTTTTTCTGGCGTCGTCCACGTTATGAAACCTATTATCGGCTTGCTTCTGAATATATGGATATAAAACAACGGCTTGACATCTTAAACCGACGCCTGGAAGTCATTCATGAATTGTATGATATTTTATCGAATGAACTGAAACATGCGCATTCCTCGCGGCTTGAGTGGATTATTATCCTATTAATTGTAAGCGAAGTTATCATGCACCTTTATTCATCCATCAAAGAATATTTTTAATTGATCGATCAACCATCTGATTAACAGAGAAATTCTGAACAATGTGTTGGCGCAAATACGTATGATCGATTGTCTTTATATTCTCTAGGTGTGCTCCCACCCTTTTAGCCAATGCGTGATAATCCTTTGGCTCTACAATATCATGTGCGTCAGGCACAATAACTCTAGCATCCCCAACATCTGTTGCTACACATGGAATACAACAGCTTAATGCCTCGCATAGGACATTCGAAAACCCCTCTCCATAAGCAGATGTCAAGCATACAACCGTGAATGCATTATAATTAAGCGCATGACCACAGGTGATGAAAAACAACCGTTCATTATCAATACCAATAGTCAAACTAAAATCTTGCAAATACTTTGTATACGAAAAATCTCCTGAACCCACAACAGCAAAACAAACATCAGGGTAACGATTCTGCAATTCACGTGCGGTCAATAAAAATGTCACATGATCCTTCATCGGGTCGAGACGCGCAACAATTGCAACAATAGGTTTATCTTCTGGCAACCCATAACGTATACGCCACTGCCTTCCAGCGTCCGCATCTGAAACAAAAGTGTCTGTATCAATACCATTTTGAATGACATGCGTATAACGTGCCTTAAAACCACGTCGCTTAAGTTCAGTCATACCAGCCATCGAATTCGCAATAACCACATCAGCAAAACGAGATAAATATGCCTCTAATTTTGCGGCAACCAGACTGACGGTATCGTAATCAGACCATTTCATAAATGACCCCCTAAAACCAATAACAACACGTACATCCTTTAGTAATGACAGCCCTTTAAAGAGACAAACCAAAATATTCGAAACACACAAAAACGAATAGATCACATCAGGCTTCTCACGTTTAATCATCGATAATACATGTGTCAAAAATGACCATACATGCCATCGCGATTTTTTCTTAAGGTGAATAACATTTAAATCGTTTACGGCATAACCATCCTTAGCCTCATAAAACGTTAAAATCGTAACGATATACCCACGTGCCACCAAACCACGCGCAAGCATAATAAGCTGACGTTCAGCCCCACCAATAGAAAGTGACCGGCAAAGAAAAACGATTTTTTTCTGATTATTGTTCTGCATCATAAGCATTTCCCATCAATAAGATTCGTATAAAACCGTTGATACGCCATCGTCATGTGATCAAGGGTATAATGATCACAGATATGTTGTCTTACGACGATCGAATCAAGTGGATTATGAATCAACGCTTTAATAGCCTCAGCAATTGAATCGACATCACCGATTGAACACACCGATCCATAATCCCCTATAATAACAGCAGCATCACCAACGTTAGTTGCCACACATGGTCTACCACACGCCATTGCCTCCCCAATTACATTTGGGAACCCCTCACCAAAAGCAGAAGTCATACACAACACATCAAGACCATTCATCACCGTAGGAATATCATTATACGATCCAAGCAACGTCAATGCATCAGCCAACCCTTCATATGTTTGAACAAGGTGACACAATTCAGTGTTTGCCCCGTCAAGATCATGACCGACCAAAACAAATCGAACATTATGATTCTGTTGAAGAACGGTATGACATGCCTTTAAAAACGTTGGTATATCCTTTTGTGGATGCCAACGCGCAACCAGCCCAACGCACGGAACCCCATCAGGTATATTAATCATCTGCCTAAAAGCAAATCGTTTTTCAGCTGAAATATCAAAACGCTGGCAATCAATACCATTTGGGATATGCACAAAATACCGCGGCGCATAACCAATAGAATGATGAAATTCAATCGCATTCTGAGAACAACTTAAAATCGTATGCGGGATAAAACGCGATAAAAATGCTGCTAATTTGGTAATAAATGGCACTTTTTTTGATAATTGCATTGGCGTTGAAAACGTACCATTTCGAATATTCCACACAATGGGTTTGGTCGTGCTAAACATTGCCATCAAACCACCAATCACATCCGCATGATACATCCATGTTTGAACAACACCAGGCTTCAACCTACGAATAAGGGTACAAATGCTATAACCATTAATTAATGACCACGGTTGCCTTGGATGTATATTCATATGAAACACATCAATACCGTGCATCCTTAGCGCATCCGTTAAATCATTTGGTTGTGGCTGTGATAAGCACACAACAACATGACGAAAATGGGTCAGACTCTTAACCAATCGAAAAAGCACGTGTTCAGCCCCTGATCGTTTAAGACCTGTGATGATATGTAAAATAAGTGGACGATCCATGTTAGCCCCCTATACGTACGGTGTTATGAATATGGATTGAAAATAAGATGCCCTGACTCATTAAAAGAGTTAACATTGCCGTCCCACCATAAGAAAAAAGGGGCAAAGGAATACCAACCACAGGAAGCAACCCTGTCACCATTGCCATATTAATAAATACATACAGAAAAAATGTCACGGCCAACCCAAGCGCAACAAGCCGCATAAAGGTTGTCCGCGCATACAAAGCAATACGAATATTATAAATAATAATCAACATATAAAGGGAGATTAAAAAAATAGCTCCCATCAAACCAAATTCCTCACAAAACATCGTAAAGATAAAATCGGTTTGTTTTTCAGGAAGAAAATTAAGATGACTTTGACTGCCTTGCAAGAAACCTTTTCCCCATACCCCACCAGAACCCAAAGCAATCTTCGATTGAATGATATGATACCCTGCATGGGTTGGGTCACTTTCAGGATTCAGAAAAATCAAAATTCGTTTCTTTTGGTAATCGTAAAGCATGCTCCACAAAACAGGAATTGCTGCCAGTACACTGCCACCAACAACTGCAAATTTCCACAAACGAACCCCTGCCGCAAAGAAAATCGCAGCGCTACTGAGCATCAACAGCATTGCCGTCCCCAAATCAGGCTGCCGCAACACGAGAAGTGTTGGCACCAAAACCAAGGCAATAGGCACCAATAATTGCTGTGGCTGCTTAATTTCATCGCTTGACAAATCATGAAAATAACGGGCAAGCGTTAAGAGAAGCCCTAATCGCATAATCTCTGACGGCTGAAAATTAAACACATACAAATCAATCCAACGCTGCGCCCCCATACCAACAAACCCCATAATTTCCACAATTATAAGAGCAATAAGCGAAAACATATAAACAAGATAAGCATGACTAAAAAAGGTTCGCGTATCAATACACGCAATCCCCACCATCACAACAAAACCAAAAACAAAACGAATACTCTGTTTAAATGCCCATGGATGAAAAGAACCATTTGCGGCCGATACAAGCATGACAATCCCCATAAGCGTAATGATAAAAATCAACACCAACGGAATAATAGGAATAGATAGTATTTTCTGAAAAAATGTCATGTTTTCTTCGCCCATTGATGTACGGCAATTAATATATCACGTGCCAATGGGGCTGCCACACGTGCGCCGCCGCCGCCATGTTCAACAACAACAGCAACCGCATAACGCGGATCCTCAATAGAAGAAAAACCAGCAAACATCGCATGTTCGCGCAAATGATAAGGGCGATCATTATGCGTCCCTTCCAGCCGCTGCTGCGCTGTTATTCGGCTAACCTGTGTGCTAGCTGTTTTACCGCCCATTGAAAAAGGATAATTTTGAATACGTGCGCGATATGCGTTACCTAATGGCTGGTTAACAGCATCATCCATCCCTCGTTTAATTAAATCAATATGTTCAGCCTTGTATGGCAATGCAGGCTGCATACGTCCCCCATCACACTTAATCAAATGCGGTGTAATGGGGCGTAGACCATTTACCAGCATCGCCATCATACGTGCCTGTTGTAATGGCGTTGACAATAAATACCCCTGACCAATTGATGCATTAATTGTATCACCGCCTGTCCATACGTGTCGCTTAACGCGTTGTTTCCATTCTTTTGTGGGAATTAATCCTGCTTTCTCACCTGGTAATTCAATGTGTGTTTGTGTGCCAAAACCAAACGCCGCTGCAACAGCCACCATACGATTAATCCCAAGTTTTGTTGCAATATTAAAAAAAAATGTATCACAAGACTGCGCAATTGCCGACTGTACTGTGACATGCCCATGCCCACCTTGCTTCCAATTCCAGCAATGAAACCGATGCCCATTATAATCGTAATAACCAGGACAATGACACGATGTATGCTCATCAATCATGTTATCATTCAAAGCCGCTAAAGCAACCATCATCTTAAAAATAGAACCTGGCGCATACTGTCCATGAATCACTTTATTGGTTAATGGACGCCTTTGATGATGTATAATCTCATACCAATCACGTTGCGAAATGGCATCGGTAAAAAGTTGCGCATTAAACGTTGGATGTGAAGCTAAAGCTAAAATAGCCCCGTCATGAATATCCATCACAACGGCGCCTGCGCTTTCTTCGCGGCTTAAAATCTTAGCAACCTCTTGCTGTACATTAATATCAATTGTTAATGTAAGATCATCACCTTTTGTGGGATTAAATGTTTCAAGTGTACGAATGATTCGACCATAGGCATTAACCTCCACTTGCTTAAGACCTGCTTGCCCCTGCAATTGTGCATTCGAATGCTGCTCAATACCACTTTTTCCAATACGAAAACCTGGCAATTGGAGGAGAGGATCGCTTTCTTTCACGTCTGTTATACTGGCTGACGCCACGTAACCAACCGTATGACACGTCATGTCTGCATAAGGATAAAAACGACGTTCACCTTTTTCAATAAGAATCCCTTTGAGTTCTTCGCTTTGAATTTCAATTTTAGACAGTTCGTCCCATGTCAAATCTTCCTTAATCAGAAGCTGTTGCCTTTTGTTCCTTTGAAAACGTTTTAAAAGAATTTGATAATGATCATCACTCAACTGAAGAACAGATGCGATCGTTTTAATAAGATCCGTGGGCGACTCAACAAGTTCAGGCGCCAACAACGCACGGTAATTTATTTTATGCCCAGCAAGAACCACACCATTTTGATCATGAATCATCCCACGTGACGGTGCAAACAAACACGTTTGTATACGATTTTTATCTGATAAAACCTTGTAATGTGTACCCTTCATTATGGTTAAATAATAAAGCCTACCAATAAGGGTCAACATCAAACCGCCCTTGATACTGCTGAGAATAAATGTTCGACGTGTGAACATCGTGTATAAATCTTGTTTTTTCAATTAAAACGCCCAAGTCGTATAAAAATACAATGAAAAAGATAAAGACCTAATGGAAACATACCAATATGAAGGAACGTTTCCAATATTAAATCTAAATTGCTTACGGCACAATTTAACTTAAACAAAATCACACATTCAACACTATTAAAAAAAGATAACATAACAGCAAATACAGCCCACAAAATCGAAATCGAAGCTTTTACAAGATAACGACGTTGCATCGCAAGAAAAGCATGCCATATAATCCAAATAAAACTCGACAAGCCAAGTGGTAAATTAAACAAGCTATCGTGAATCAGACCCAAAAGAACAATCTGAATAATTGAAAAAATAGGCGCCGTAAATACCGACACATAAAATAGAAGAAACGACCATAAGAAAATACGGGGTCCTAAAAGAGAACTCCACGCTGATGCTTTTAGTAAAATACAGACATAGCCCAACACAAAAATACCGATCTGTATACGCAAGCGAACCCAGAAATTATATTCTGATAAATTAAGAAGGTGTGTTTTGGGCATCGAGAGAATCTAATATACGAACAAATTCAAGCGTACTGGGTGTTGCAATAAGGCGTGCATAAATTTTATCACCATCAGGGTCTTTTTGAATACGTGTAATTGTCGCAACAGCAAGATCAGGAGGATAAATACCACCAAATCCAGATGTAATCAATCGATCGCCAACTTTAACGGCGTGTTCTTGCACAATCGCTTCACGATCGGTTTCATAGCGTTGTTTTCGGTGAATAATCATAAGTTCGGCTGTCCCTGCACCAGCCAAAATAGCCTGTTCACCTGTTGTTTCAAAACGAACAGGCGTACGCGCATTAAGGTCAGTCAACAATGCCACGCGTGAGACAAGAAGTCCCACATCAATAACACGACCCACAACCCCCTTTGCGCACACAACAGGTGCATTTTTTACAATACCATCCGTTTTTGTCGCAGCAATCAACAAAGTAGAGTACTCAGAACCCGCGGGTGACCCCAATACTTTTGCCGTAAAAAATGATTGATCAAGAGCAGGTAATGTTCGCAATAATTCCCGTAAATTTTGATTTTCACGTTTCAGTTGCAGGGCAAGCGATTTCCATTCTTCAAGCTGAAAATTTTCCTTTTGTAATGATGTTAAATTCTCTTGCAGCTGATTAAAATCGCGTAATTTTGCATAATTTTGTTGAACAAGATGAATCGGACGATTAATCCATTCAACAAGTGGTACCGTTATATCAAGCGAAAATGATTTTATTTGGTCGAGGACAGGCGATTCACCACGCATGAACATCACACCATACAAACAAAGAACAGATAACGACACAATCATGAAAAGACGTGGCAATGTTAAGAATGTTCCTTTTACAAGCGATAAAAGAATTGCCCACACAAATCGCTGGCGTTGCAATCCTGATGCTTTAAAACCAAATAATGAAAGTGTCATTAAATGCAAACCTTATAACGAACGCCCCATAACTAATAAGGGTTAATCAACACATTCCGAAGAACCTTCATTTCCTCAAGCGCACGCCCTGTTCCCAGCACAACACAATTAAGCGCATTCTCGGCCACAAAAACAGGAACCCCTGTTACCTCTGCAATGACCTTATTCAGATTCTTAAGCAACGATCCGCCACCCGTCATGACAATACCACGATCAACAATATCTGCCGATAATTCAGGCGGTGTATTTTCAAGTGCTGTCTTAACACCCTCCGCAATTGTCGTGACGACTTCGTTTAGAGATTCTGCGATTTGTGCCTGATTAATTTCAATTTCTTTTGGCACACCCGTTACCAAACTGCGCCCTTTAATGCTCATCGTGATAGAAGCACTTTCAGTTGTCAAAATGCCTGATCCAATATCTTTTTTAATACGTTCTGCGGTAGCTTCACCAATCAACAAGTTATGATTACGACGTATATAGCTGATAATGGCTTCATCCATTTTATCGCCACCAACACGAACCGAACAGGCATACACAATTCCACCCAATGAAATAACCGCAATTTCGGTTGTTCCACCGCCAATATCAACAACCATCGATCCTGTCGGCTCTGTCACAGGCAACCCTGCCCCAATAGCGGCGGCCATTGGCTCCTCAATCAAAAACACACGGCGTCCACCCGCGCTTTCAGCTGATTCTTGAATCGCACGTCGCTCAACAGCGGTCGACCCAGCTGGCACACACACAATAATCTGTGGTGCCGCAAAACTACGGCGATTATGCACTTTGCGAATAAAATGCTTTATCATTTCTTCAGCAACTTCAAAATCAGCAATCACACCATCACGAAGCGGGCGAATCGCTTGGATATTTCCAGGTGTACGACCAACCATGAGTTTTGCTTCCTCCCCCACGGCAAGAACGTGTTTTTTCCCCTTGTAATTGGAAATAGCAACAACAGATGGTTCATTCAAAACGATCCCACGCCCCTTCACATAAACCAGCGTGTTAGCCGTACCCAAATCAATCGCCATATCAGCGGAAAGTGCCCCTTTTAGACGCGAAAACATATTTTTTTATCCCTATAATAAATAGCTGCTTTACTGTACGCATTGTTCCTATCAGATGCAAGGATGGGATCAATTAATTCAACTCTTTTACAGTTTTGCCCTAAGATATTACGGCATCCTCCAAGTTATGAATAGCTTCTTCAGGCGTTGCACCATCAGACATACATCCATTTAAATCGTTAACTTCCGCTAAATAACCGGTAGCAGTTAATTAAATTAGAACGACTAATCTGATTCTGCTCTCTTTTGAGTCTGCGCAATATGTTGATCAACAAAAATTTTAGCTATACTGTAAATTGATTGCATTGGATTTGCCCCAACGGATGTTGGGAAAATGCTGCTGTCACACACATATAGATTGGATATTTCTTTTTTTTCTTTAAAATTCCACACTTTGAAATTCAAGGACACAACAGATTGCTCAGGAGTTTTACCAAGTTTGTTACTACCTTGCATGTGTGCAGAAGAAATAAAATTTGGTGCGCGCATGATTCATGATTTATATGCGGGGCGATACAAACATTATATGTGATACTGGTTTTAGAATATCAAATACTCACTTAAACATCGACCTTCAGGATTTTCTTGACTTCGAATTCAAAATGCCTTACGCTTTTTTTACTTTTGTATTGCAGCGTGGCGGGGCGCACGTATGACGTGATATGCCTGGGCATGCCTAATCTGCAAAAAGTGTACTTAATTGAAAGAGGAACAAAATGCCCAAAATGAAAACGAAAAGCAGCGCTAAAAAGCGTTTTCGCTTAACAGGTTCTGGCAATGTCAAAATGGGACAGGCTGGGAAACGTCACGGTATGCGTAAGCGTACAAATAAAATGATTCGCAATGCACGCGGTATGACGATTATGCACCCAAGTGATGCTAAAAAAGTCAAAACTTACTTTTTGCACGTATAAGGAGATTAATCAATGTCACGCGTAAAAAGAGGTGTCACGTCACACGCTCGTCATAAAAAAGTTATCAAGATGGCAAAAGGCTATCGCGGTCGTTCAAAAAACTGCTTTAGAATTGCTCTTCAACGTGTCGAAAAAGCATTACAATATGCTTATCGCGACCGTCGTAATAAGAAACGTGATTTCCGTGGTCTATGGATTCAACGTATCAATGCAGGTGCACGCGAACTTGGTTTGACCTATTCTGTGTTCATTAATGGACTCAGCAAAGCGGGCATTCAAGTTGACCGTAAAATTATGGCTGACCTTGCGATGAATCAACCAGAGGCATTTAAAGCCCTCGTTGAAAAGGCAAAAAAAGCTTTAGCCGCTTAATAAGCCATACGATACTAAACACTGATGATTTTTAGCAAAAGACAGTCATTTATCACCCACCGTCATTACGAGTTTGCATAGCAAACGTGGTGATCCAGTAGCTGTTTTTCAGATATGCTTATTTTACTGGATGGTCACACCAGCTTGCGCTGGTTCGCCATGACCAAAGAAGTGCTTAAAATGATCTGTATTAAGTATATTCAAATTAAGAGGCGTCGATCTTGTATTGGCGTCTTTTTTGTTATATTCTGCCAGAGAATAAATTGATAAAGAAAGCTTAATCCGTGCACACACAACTCCCCCTTTGGATTGATACGATTCAAACCGCCGCCGACACACGGCAACTTGATGATTTAAAAGCATCATTAATGGGAAAAACAGGTACGGTTACGTTAGCTTTAAAGAATCTTGGTCAGCTGTCTATTGATGAAAAAAAAGCAAAAGGCGCTGAAATTAATGCTATTCGTGATGCCTTAATAGCAGCATTTACAGCAAAGTTCGATGCATTGACCACCGAAGCAATCAATAAAAAATTAAGCGCAGAGGCTGTTGATATTACATTACCAACACGGCATGCAGTGGGCTCACAAAATAGCATAGGACGCATTCATACACTCACCTCATTAATGCTTGAAATTAAAGACTTTTTCTACAAACGTGGCTTTACCTTTGCTGAAGGTCCTGAAGTTGAAGACGAATGGCATAATTTTGATGCCTTAAATATACCAAGCCACCATCCTGCACGTCAAAATCATGATACATTTTATATCAAGACCGATAGCCTTTCCAACATGAACGAAGAGCCATCCCAGCTGCCACACAGCCATCTGCTTCGCACGCACACATCCACTGTTCAAATACGAGCACTTGCCAAAGAAAAACCACCCCTACGGCTTATCTCATTTGGTCGCGTTTATCGCAGTGATGATCTGGATGCAACACACACACCGATGTTCCATCAAATCGAAGGACTTGTACTGGATAAGGGCATTCATATGGGACACCTCAAAGGGCTCATTCGTGAATTTTGCAGCACACTATTTGGTGTGTCAAACGTCCCTGTACGTTTCAGACCAAGTTTCTTTCCCTTTACCGAGCCATCGGCAGAAGTTGATATTGCCTGCAGCCGTAAAGATGGCAAGCTCATGATTGGCGAAGGTGGCGATTGGCTGGAATTACTGGGTTGCGGCATGGTTCACCCAAACGTACTTACAAACTGCGGCGTTGATCCCGCTGAATATCAAGGTTTTGCCTTCGGTATAGGACTTGAACGTTTGTGTATGCTGAAAAACGGAATCATCGATATTCGTCAATGCTACGAAGGTGATGATGCATGGTTGAAACATTTTGGATCTTTTAGTTTTTAATGAAATCCTTTAACGCGGTGGCAGCGCTCCAACAGGGCAGGCTTCCGTTTTACATTCCATGGCAATAATTTCATAATTGCGATGTGTAAAAGTTGGACTAATTGTGGACATATAACCTGAAAACGTTAATGTCGGCGAAAATGCATAACTAAATTTAACTTCCTGCATCGCACGGTAAGGTAATGTCCACACGTCAACATACGCGATTGCATTATGATGCCCACCTGCGTATTTATGCATTTCGCATGTACGTGGCTGCAAAATAAGCATACCATAACGTGCCGAATCTCCAAGAACTGCCGATACAACCTTAATACGATTCGTTCTTTTTTCAATCACCTTAAACACAGCAACTGTGCATAGCGTGGGCGACGTTGATTCGATCGTTTGATTTAATGCAGATGCCTCAAGACCGTTCAGACCAGCAAAGGCAGCAGAAATAAAAACACATATTCTCTTTGCAATTACCATCATACAATAAAACGCACATTACGATTACAGTTCAAGCGTAACACATTAAAGCATTTTATTAAAATTATTTATTTTATGGAACAAACATCCAAATGAAAGAAAAAAAATCAAGTCTTACACAACATATGAAAAAAATAATCATACCTCTGCGATGAAAATGTCTCACTTTTATCTCAAAAACCAACCATAATCAGCGCTCACTCTTAGGGAAACCTAGGTTTTAATGCAAAATTTTATACTATAGTTAAAATATCTTTAACAAATCAAGGCGACATATCCTTGCATTTTCAACTTATTTGTCCTATTAAGGTGGCATATTATTAAACAATTAGAGGTTAACAGTCGTGACAATGCAACGTACATTTTCAATTTTAAAACCAGACGCAACACGTCGTAATCTAACAGGCAAAATTAATGCAAAAATCGAGGAATCAGGTCTTACAATTATTGCACAAAAACGTCTGTGGTTAACACGCGCGCAAGCAGAAGGATTTTATGCGGTTCATGCAGAACGTTCATTCTTTGGTGATTTATGTGAATTCATGTCATCAGGTCCTGTTGTTGTACAAGTCCTTGAAGGTGAAAATGCGGTTGCAAAATATCGTGATATCATGGGGGCAACAAATCCTGCCAATGCAAACGATGGTACAATTCGCAAAGAATTTGCTGAATCAATTGAAGCAAACTCCGTTCATGGTTCTGACTCAGAAGAAAATGCAGCCATTGAAATTTCTTATTTTTTCAGTGCGATTGAAATCGTTGGCTAAGCTTTTTTGGGTTCCACAACTCTTTACAGGGCTTCGTCTTTTGGCGGGGCCCCTTGTTTTATGGACGCTTCTTAACGATCAAGTTGTCATAGCCTTTTGGCTAGTTTGCGTGGCAAGCTTAACGGATTGGCTGGACGGTTATAGCGCGCGGTATTTGCGTGTTGAATCCAATTTTGGCAAATTATTTGACCCCATTGCCGATAAAGTATTTATCGCATTTGTTTTCATTGCCTTTATTTTTCTGCAAAAAGTCCCTTTGTGGTTATCAGGGCTTATATTACTCCGCGATCTAGCCATTATGATGGGTGGGCTATTACTACGAAAGCGTTTCCCGACGATTGATTTAAAACCAACATTGATCAGCAAACAAAATACATTTATGCAAATGACACTAGCAGGCTGGTTACTACTAACACCATTATTGCCAAGCTATCCCTTTTATCCCCTCTTTAATAAAATTCTAATCTATGGCACACTGTTGACAACTGTTTTATCGAGCCTTTCATATGTCAGGATTTTTATCCAAACTTATCGGACATCCTAACTTTCTACGATGGATGCTCGTCTATGCGATCACGCTTTCCTTATGTATTGGTATCATACATAGTCTTTCAGGTGTATTAGCGCCTTTTTTAGCGGGTGCGGCGGGCGCTTACTTACTCGATAAACTCGCACGTCGTATGGAAAAATACATGTCACGCACACTAGCCGCATGTGTGCTCATGCTAACCGTTGTCATTGCCCTTATATTGATAAGCTCAGTCGTTTTGCCATATGCACAGACAGAACTTATTTTATTGGTACAAGGATTACCCCAATTTGCCGAACGTTTATTAGAGAAGGTAAAACCGCTACTACCAACTACTGAGGGAGCCCCTTTTTCGGTCAGCAATATAAAAGGACAAATTTCCACATACCTTGGCGACATTATGAAATGGTCAGTACAGGTCTTAATTAATCTACTAACCAATGGCATTTTACTTGCCAATGTTTTATCACTGGTTATTCTAACCCCCATCATTATGTTCTATTTACTGCGTGATTGGGGAAAATTGATCACAATCCTTCATAGCTTTTTACCGCAACAATCAGCACCCACCGTTCGCTCAATCTTCAATAAGATTGACAAAACACTAACGGCTTATTTAATTGGTCAAACAACTGTATGCGTTGTATTATCGCTCCTCTATACCTGCGGTCTCATATTAACAGGTATTGAAAAACCGTGGTTACTAGGCATTATGTCAGGCATTCTATCCTTTATTCCCTATTTAGGTATGGCTGTCGGTTTATTAGCATCACTAAGTTTAGCATTCACCTCGTTCATTGGATGGGGACAAATCATTGCCATTATAATTGTTTTCTTTACCGTATCCTTGATCGAAGGCAATATACTCACACCACGTTTTGTTGGATCACGCATTGGACTGCACCCTGTTTGGATATTATTTGCCTTGCTTGCAGGGGGAACATGGCTTGGTTTTGCAGGGATCCTAATTGCGATTCCCACGGCTGCTGTTGTTGGCGTTCTGGTGCGTGAAATAATAAGCGCCTATCGTTCAATGAAAAAAATAGAGTCTACCCTTAACGCTGATAAAAACCGCCAAAAAATACACAAAAAGGAATCATGATGAAAAAAGAAATAATCAAACAACCTGAAATGATTTTAGTCGGCATATCTGTACAGACACGTTTTCAAAATGAAATTAATCCAGCACATGCAAAAATCACCCCAACGGTGCAGCGGTATTTTACCGAGCAATTATTTAATAAAATACCAAATCGCGTAAAACCAGGCACCACATATTGCATCTATACAGGCTATGATGATAGCGCGATCAAAGCAAAGGATAACAGCTATATGGGTGCATATACGTACTTTGTTGGCGAACACGTATCAAGCATTAGTGATGCGATTGATCTACCCAATGACTTAACCATCCTTACCATTCCTGCCCAAACCTACGCTAAATTTACAACAGAGCCTGGCGCGATGCCATTTGTGGTTATTCAGGCCTGGCAAAGAATTTGGACAATGAAACAAGCTGATTTAGGCGGCGTCCGTCGTTTTCATGCTGATTTTGAAGTATATGACGAACGCGCTATGAATCCCAAAGCCGCTACATTAGATATCTATGTTGGGATTAAGGATTAATCCCAAACTTACCCCCTGACACAACTTACCGAGGAGCAAAAATACCTGGATTATATTTTATATCAATTTCACGCATCGCAGACCTTACGTCAAACAAAGAATCAGCAAGCGCTTTTTCTTTTAGATCATTTAATTCATCAATCCAATTTTGATGCTCTTTAACTGATTTTATAAATATAGGTTTTGTTTTCTCTGTAGAATTCTCTATGTTTCGCTCTAAAATATCTTTTACTTTCAAAACACTTTTGATAGCAACATCAATATCACGTATTCGCTTTGGAACAACTATCGGGGCTGCGTCAAAAGATGCAGATTGTGCAGACAATAATGGATCTACACTTTTTATATGCCCATAGAGAAGTTCATCACTTGGATTTCGTGTAACCGAATCGTCCATCGCATACACAGGATAAAGAGACAATAGAAAAACAAAAAAACAATATATATAATTCATTTTATACCACTCTAATATTAGAATCTATAATACACATATGCCTTAAACGCCCATTTGTCAATAGTTATTCTACAGGAATCCATCCCTCAGCCGTAAAACGCTCCAGATGACACATTTCCACGCCTATCTCTCGACATACAAGGTTTATTAAACCACTTCCATCTCCATTTGAAAAATGACTATTCCCGACAGTAATTAATAATGGCACCATAGGTTCTTCTTCTGATGCCTCTTTAACAACATTACGCCATAATATATTTCGGTCACGCAACGATTTTTCTGGTAATGGCGCATCATAAATCGTGCGCCAAGAAGCGTATCGCAAACGATGCACATTGTCTTCCTGAGTAATATCTTCAATTTCAGGAACAGAAAGCGTATTAAACCGCACCAATCGCTTAATTCTATATTTAGCTATATCTTCTTCAATTTGAAAATCAAGTTCCAAATGGGCATTTCCCTGATAAATTCTTATCAAATCTTGATGTGTTTCTAAATAACGCGTGCGCTCTTCTCTAAACATCTGATACAAAAAATCTTCTGCATCCTCAACAGGAACAAGGGAACGTAACAGAAAATTATAATGCATCGACAAAATAAAGGAAAGAATCCATGTATCCATAGCCCTAATTCTTGCAATTACATCAATATCAATAGCACTTCTCTCACCAGGTCTTACAAATAAGTTTTTAGAGTCACCTTCAAATTCAGTTAATGACTCTAGCTCGTCTGACATCTCATTTGCTCTAAAAAAACCTGATCGATTCCTCGGAGACGGAGGTTGATATGCTTCTAACAAAT
>CANKZX010000034.1 GCA_947488275.1 Alphaproteobacteria bacterium
AACGGATGAAGGGGATTATGACAAGCGTGCGCTTTATTATTGGGCAAAAATGTATTCCGAACAATTGCGCATCGGAAATGAATATGAAAAGCTCGCCAAAACGATTGGCATCCATATCTTAAATTTTACATCAATCATACAATCACCACAGTATCATCACCGTTTTACAATTTCAGATCATGTAAACAATCTGCATTATTTTAACAATTTTGAAATGCATACAATTGAATTATCAAAATTCAGCTCAAACGATGAAGCGCTAACGGAATTGGTTGGGAAAATTCGAACATCCCTTGATATTTGGATGGCATTCCTTACCCGAAATGACCTTCTAATACGTGATCATTTACCGCCTGAATTGAATGAATCACATCTGAAAAAAGCCCTTGATGTGCTTCACATCATGAATTTCACCGATGAAGAACGGGATGCGTATGAAGGGCGTGCTAAATTTTTAGGACTTGAGGCGAGCGCCCTTCGCAAACAAAAAATTGAAGCACAGCACGAAATAGTAATGAAGATGATTCATAAAAATGTGCCTGACGACCTTATTCTTGACGTAACAAATCTTACGCAGACTGAATTAAATACATTAAAGGCGTCATTGGCAAAATGATTTGAAAAAGGTATAGTTTACACAATGTCATTTTAAAGGATTCATTCATGGAATCAGCACATGCATCACTACCCCAATCAGATCCAACCATAAAAACCTCGCTTATACACTTAAAAGATAATGCCCCAACATGGTTTGCTGAATTACAAACGCAAATTTGCAGCATGCTTGAAACAATTGAAGATGAAATGGGTCACCCCACACGCCTTCCTGCACGTTTTGATTTTAAGCCTTGGAAACGTAACGATCCAACCCAGCCTAATAATGATGGTGGTGGTGGCACAATTGGTCTTATGGAAGGTGGTGCTGTTTTTGAAAAGGCAGGCGTTAACATATCAACTGTACACGGTGAATTTTCAAAAGAATTCCATAAAGAAATCCCTGGCACAGAAACCGATCCAACCTTTTGGGCGTCAGGGCTTTCACTTGTCATACACCCGACAAACCCATTTGTTCCAGCGATTCATATGAACACACGCCATATTGTTACAACAAAAGCATGGTTTGGTGGTGGCATTGATTTAACACCAACATTCCTCTTTGATGAAGACACAAATGACTTCCACAAAGCCATGCGTGATGTTTGCGATGCTTACAATCCAGACGCCTATGCAAAATACAAATTATGGTGTGATGACTATTTCTTTTTACCCCATCGCAATGAAGCACGTGGTATTGGTGGCATCTTTTTTGACTATATCAACAGTGGCGATATAAATGCTGACTTTTCATTTTTAAAAGCTGTCGGCACAGCATTCATTGATATTTATGCGAAACTTGTACGTCGTCGTATGCACCAGGAATGGAATATGGATGATAAATACAAACAACTCATTAAAAGAGGGCGTTATGCGGAATTTAACCTCCTCTATGATCGTGGCACACGCTTTGGTCTCATGACCAACGGTAATACCGACGCAATTTTAATGTCACTCCCCCCTGTTGCGGCATGGTCATAAGGCTATTCAATGATCATTATTATCCTTAGCTCTGCCGTAACGACGTTAATCTTGACCGTAGGGGCGCTTATTGTATACAGCAAACGCCAGCATAATAAGAATATACTCCTCATCCAAGAAAACGTGAATCTTAAAGCAGAGCTCAATTACCAACGCGCCCACATAATCGATAAAGAAGAAATTCTTCAACGATCACAACAACAATTTCAGACACTCCTTGAATCAATGTCGCAAAAAGCACTTATTGCGAATAATGAATCCTTTCTTAATCTTGCCAAATCGACGTTTTCAGACCTACATGAACGGGCAAAAGTCGAAATGGAAGAAAAACAAACAAACATTGCACGTCTTATGGATCCCCTCAAAAAATCACTCGAACAAGTGGATTTAAAAATGGAAGCATTGGAGAAAGAGCGCGCACATTCCTTTACCGACCTTCGGCGACAGGTCATCGATCTTGTTGCAACACAAAAAGAACTTCGTCTTGAAACAGCGAATCTTGTCAAGGCTCTTCGATCCCCTACAGGACGCGGTCAATGGGGTGAAATGCAACTCAAACGTGTCATTGAAATGGCAGGCATGATTGCCCACTGCGATTTTACCGAACAAGTCACCGTTGCCGATGGTCGTCTTCGCCCTGATGTGATCATTCGCTTGCCTGGCAAAAAAACTATCGTTGTTGATGCAAAAACACCGCTTGCCGCTTATTTAAATGCACTTGAGTGCCAAGACGACTTACAAAAATCACAACTGATGACAGATCATGCTCGTCACGTACGCACCCACATACGCGCCCTTTCACAGCGTAATTATTTTGAACAGTTTGATCAATCGCCTGAATTTGTTGTCATGTTTATCCCTGGTGAATCCATTTTTGGCGCAGCACTTGAAGCCGATCCATCCCTGATTGAATTTGGCGTCCAAGAACGTGTTATTATGGCGACACCAACAACGCTTATTGCTCTTTTACGTGCTGTTGCCTATGGCTGGCAGCAAGAGGCTGTTGCCGAAAACGCGCGTCAAATTGGGCAACTTGGACGTGATTTTTTCAAACGCCTTAGTGATTTTTCAGGACATCTTGTTCGCGTTGGCAGACACTTATCCCAATCGGTTAGTGCTTATAATGACAGTGTTGGTACATTTGAGCGACGCGTTTTAGTTTCTGCACGAAAATTTAAAGAACTTGATCCTGGCCTTGAATCCAGCGACATTGATATTTCTCCCCTTGATATTCAACCACGTACACTCACATTAACTGATCGCCCTGAACCAACCGAAGAAAAACATACCCCCTTATTAGACAGCACGCCACTCACCCATGACACCATAAGCGAGGAAGATCCAAATGCAGCCCCTTAATAACAAACAAACAAATAACAAGCAAACAATCGCCATCTATTTCATATGCTTACTTGTATATGCATGCACCTTTCATTCATTTACCGTTCATGCAGAAACAACACCTATGCAAACAATTCATTCAACAGCACTTACTATATATAAAGATGGTGCCCTTTTACGTCAGGGACGTTCACTTCCTTTATCAAAGGGAAAAACAACTATGCCAATCACAGGCATTGCCAATACAATTATTCAAGAATCATTGATGCTTTTACTCTCAGCCCTGCCCAAAGAAGCCGTCATTGATGAAACGACACTTACAAAACTGAATGATGAAGCCTATGCCCTTAATATGCTTGTCAATAGCACGGTTGATGAACCCAAAAGTTTTGTAACACTCATTTATTTATTCAAAAATATAAGCTGGAAACCTTTTTATACCATTCAATTCGTTTCGGGTTACCAACAACTTATCGTAAATTCATTTTTTGAAATCAATAATATCTCTGGCATTTCCTTTAAAGAAACTCAAGTACAATTTGTTGATGGCAACATCCCCCCCATACGCCCAACAGAAACCGACAAAGATAACTTAAAAATAAAAGGATACACCTACAAAGGGATTCTTGACTTACCAAAGAATGGCACCAAACGCCTCACATGGGCAACAAGTGACTCTATAAAAACAAAGCAAGATTATCGTGTTTTTGTTGGCGGTGAATTTTTAAATAATATGGATGGGAAAGTCGCAAAGCCAATTGTTGAAACCTGGGTATCATTTAATAACACAGCAAGCAACACCCTAGGTCAAGATCTACCGCAAGGACCCGCTATTTTATACCTCGATCAAAATGGTCAGCTTGAATCATTGGGTAGCACAATCCTCCCTCACACAGCCGTCGGGCAAGAAATTAGCGTTCGCGTCCCTTCAACACACGTGGAAAAAAATGATAAAAATAGTGATAAAGGCTTAAAATTTATCGAGACTGAGCTTGAACAAAATCAATTCCGCCGCCTTAATGACACACAAAACACAGAATCACACTATCGGTTAGAATTAAAAAATAAAAGCGCATCCCCTATCACAATCCGCGTCACACTTGACTTACCTGAAAACGTCACAAACTGGGAAATTATTCGCGAAACACAACCACACGAAACCAGTGGTGAAAAACAAGTCTTTTGGCACGTAAAAGTCCCTGCAAATGGGCAAACACAGCTAAAATACCAATTGCGATTCATTACAAAATAGGTAATACTTGACCGATTTCTTTAATATGATTCGACCTTTATGAAGTGTTCAGAGTTTTCCCATACGTTCCTGTTAAAAAGCGCGACGATTGCTGCTGTTTCGGTTGCAGCCCTCCTCATTATCGGTAAAACCTATGCGCATCAATTAACGGGATCACTTAGTATTGAGGCATCGCTCCTTGACTCACTGCTTGATGGATTTGTCTCAATCATCAACTTCTTTGCTGTTAGGAAAGCCCTTACCCCCGCAGATGATGACCATCGTTTTGGTCATGGAAAGGTAGAAGCGCTTGCTGGTCTTTTTCAATCCTTATTTATTGCAGGATCATCTATTTGGCTTTTAAAAGAAGTTATCTTGCGCATTACATCACCAGAAATCGTCATCTATAATGCAGCAGCCGTTGGTGTTATGATTGCGGCAACAGTGCTCACCCTGATACTTGTGCTTTGGCAACGCTATGTTATAAAACACACAAACTCCATCGCTATCGCCGCGGATTCGCTCCATTACCAAACGGACATTGCAACAAATATTGGCGTTCTCATCAGTTTTTTCTTAAGTACTTTTTTCAGCATCCCCGCGATTGACTGCATTGTCGCCGTTTTAATTGCTGTTTATATTTTTAAAACATCTTATGAAATCGGCAGGCGTTCATTTGATATCTTAATGGATCGCGAACTACCAGATACGATTGCGGATCAAATCAAGGCACTTGCCTGGCAGCATCCATCCGTGCGCGGTGTGCACGATTTACGCACCAGATCATCAGGACAACACACCTTTATTCAAATGCACCTTGATTTAGATGCCAATCTGACGCTACATGATTCGCATGAAATTTCAGAAGATATTGAACAAAAAGTCGTTGCCATGTTCCCCGATGCCGACATTATCATTCACCAGGATCCATATTACGGAAAATAATTGTTACAAGATCAGACAATCGTTATTTTGTCACATTTTGTAACACCCTTTACCGTTAGTTTCAGCTATACTGGCGGCATTCTAACGTAAATGGACAGCAAAAAAACATGTGTGGAATTATTGGTATTATCAGTCAAACAAACGTCAGCGAACGCCTTCTCGATGGGCTTAAACGACTGGAATATCGTGGGTATGATTCCGCTGGGATCGCTACATTATTTGATGGACGTTCCATAGATCGCAGGCGCGCTGAAGGCAAACTCGAAAATCTTATCGCACTTGTTGATAAAAATCCTCTTGAAGGCGCCATTGGGATTGGTCATACGCGTTGGGCAACGCATGGACACGTAACTGAAAACAACGCGCATCCCATGGCAAACACGATTGTCTCTGTTGTGCATAATGGCATCATTGAAAATTTTGCGACGCTCAAAGAAGCCCTTCAAACAAAAGGCTGTATCTTTACAAGTGATACCGATACGGAAGTCGTCATGCACCTTGTGTCTGAAGCCATCAAAGAAGGTTTTTCCCCCCTCGCCGCTGTTCAACACACACTCACAATCGTGAAAGGTGCTTTTGCGCTTGCTTTTATTTTCAGTGATCATCCTGATTTATTAATTGCTGCACGAAAGGGAAGTCCACTTGTGCTCGGTATCACGGAAAGCGAACTATTTGTTGGATCCGATGCAATCGCCCTTGCCCCTTGGGTTCGCACCGTTTGTTATCTTGAAGAAGGCGATATTGCCGCCCTTACCGTAAAAGAAGGGAAATCAAACGTCATTATTCTCAACGAATCTGGCGCGACGGTGCAACGCCCTTTGCGTCAAACAAATATTACAACCGATGCCATCAGCAAAGGTGACTACACGCACTACATGCTTAAAGAAATTTTTGAACAACCACAAACGATCAGTGATACCGTGCAATCACTTATTTCACTTGAAGATACCTCCTTTCATGCACCCCTTTTAGCCATACCGACCACATTCGACCATATTCGAATTATTGCGTGTGGCACATCTTTTTATGCAGGATACGTCGCTAAATACTGGTTTGAAAAATGGGCACATATCCGAACAGAGGTTGAAATTGCCTCTGAATTTCGTTATCGATCGCCTGTTTTTGATGGCAAAACACTCAATATTTTCATCAGCCAATCAGGCGAAACAATTGATACACTATCTGCCTTATTATTGGTTAAATCAAAGGGAGAGCCTACGATTGCCATTGTAAACGTCCCTGAAAGTTCCATCGCACGCGAAGCCGATTCAGTTATTCAGACCATGGTAGGACCTGAAATTGGCGTTGCCAGCACGAAGGCATTCACAGCACAACTTGCCATATTAGCGACTTTATGCCTTAAATTTGCACAAGATAAACAAACAATTGCCCCCGCTGAATGGAAACATTATTTTGAATCACTCATCCATATTCCAAGTGTTATTAGTGAATTGTTAAGGAATGATGATGTATACCAACAATTAGCAACGCAAATTTATCATGTGCAACATGCTCTGTACTTAGGGCGCGGTCTTAATTTCCCAATTGCACTCGAGGGAGCCTTAAAATTGAAAGAAATTTCATATATTCATGCCGAAGGTTATCCCGCGGGCGAACTCAAACATGGTCCTATTGCCCTGATCGATCATACAATGCCCGTTATCGTTCTTGCACCTGATGATGAATGGTTCGACAAAACATTATCAAATATACAAGAAATCCTAGTGCGTGGCGCTAAAGTAATTGTGTTCACCAGCAAAGAAGGGGCCGATAAAATTGCCCAGCAAACAAAAGGAATACCTTGTCTTGGCATGGTTATATTACCAAAAACAAATTCATTTACAACCCCACTCCTTTACACAGTACCCCTTCAGCTGCTAGCATACTATACAGCATATGCAAAAGGTACAGATGTGGATCAACCACGAAATCTGGCAAAATCTGTTACTGTTGAATAAGGAGAACCTCTTGTGTCTAACCCCATGAATCATAATCTTCCGACCAGCACATCTGTGCGGAATTATGCGGGAAAGGAATCGACTTCATCATCCTATTCATGGCGCGATTATTCCGTGAGTCAAGCCCCGACCTATACCAACAACATGCACCTAAGCGAAGTTGAAAATACGCTGCGCCAATTACCTGCTATTATCAGCAATCACGAAATTGCATTCTTTCGCAATCAAATGATGCGCATACATGCCGATAATGGATTCATCTTACAAGTCGGAGACTGCGCGGAAACATTTCGTCACAGCAACCTAAACCACACAGCGCAACGGATTTCACTTTTCTCTGAACTGCATCGGATTTTGCAACGAAGCACTCCAAATATGGTGCTTACCATGGGACGTATGGCGGGGCAATTTGCCAAACCACGCAGTTACATGACAGAAACAATTGATGGCGTTACGCTACCCAGTTATTTTGGTGATGCGGTCAATGGCAATGCCCCCGATATGCGCACCCCCGACCCTGATCGCCTATTTATCGGATACAGTACAGCCGTTGAAACAATTCGCCATATTCGATTATCGAGTTATGCCTGGTCTTCCCTGGAAACGTTTCCATTCTATTTCGGGCAACATTTTTTCACAAGCCATGAAGCCTACCTGTTGCCATACGAACAAAGCCTTATGCGTTTTAACGAACAAACGGGGGACACCTATGCATCATCCGCGCATTTTGTATGGATTGGCGAGCGTACCCGTGATTTAAACGGCGCCCACATCAAATTTGCCGAAGCGATATCAAACCCCATTGGCATCAAAATTGGCGAGAATACCAGCGCCAGAGCCCTGCAAAGTCTTGTAAAGAAACTGAATCCCCTTAAGAAAATGGGGCGCCTGAGCCTGATCTTTAGATTAGGGGCGCAGAATATCGACCGCTGCCTGCCGCTGTACATTAAAGCACTGAAAGGAAAGCCCGTTATTTGGATTTGTGATCCTATGCACGGCAACACCAAACGAACCGCGTCAGGGTTAAAAACACGCACCATGGAAGACATGATGTATGAGATTCGACGATTTTTCGAAATCCTTAAGGAGCACGGGATTCACCCAGGCGGTATTCATCTGGAGGCAACCCCCCATAATGTGTATGAGTGCGTGGATACAGGCGCTGATGAAGGCGATCTTCAAGCAGACGCATACCTGACCGCGTGCGACCCGCGATTAAACGCGGATCAAGCCGTGGCGATTATTACATATACAGGGTTGTTGATGGGGCGGTGATGGGATGCTGGATAAGTGCATCACTCTTTATTTAACTATTTCCTAACAAAACTGCCAATTGATGAGAAAGGCTCTCTTTTTCTTGTAATAAGTGATAAACAAGCATGCGTAATTCTTCTACATCATGCGAAATATGATCTAAATTTGGTGGCGCCGGCTCTAAAGAAACAGCCTCTACAGGCTGTGCATCAAGTTCAGACGGTGCATCGAGATCTAAATCCTTAACGTCGTTATAAATTCTAGCTAATTCAGATATATCACCATGATGTACCGCTTAATAGGACTCAAAAAACCCAACTCTTGCAATTTACACACAAAACAATGATTAGAAGTCTTCATTTTATACAAGAATAAATGGTTTTTATTTTCTCCATCAACATACTGCATTGCTGACTCAGCAATTTGCGCATCAATCATTTCATCCGATGGGTAATATATAAAATACTTACATCGTTCACTTAAAACAGCAGCACCATAAACTTTAACTACACCATTTAAATAAATTTGACTTTTTCTAAACAATTTTAATGAAACATCTTCAAATCGAAACCCTGCTGGAGAGAATGCCAAACAAGCCGATGCCATCAATCGATCACTAAATAAAATAGCGCCCATTCCTCCGTGTGACAAACCATATGTTATTAATTCCCTAAAACGATACTTTTCTTTTAAACGCTGAATAATTTCAATTGCAGGCTCCATTTCCCATGTTTGCCACCACATATTATTCGTTAGATAAATATTAATATGGTTAATTTTACGTTTTTCAAAACAAGGTCCACCACAACACACAGATAATTGGTCAAAATATTGAGTTGAACCATATTGTAACTTGGACCATTCGGAACCTAACATCGAACTAAAACAAACCCATATTTTTTCAGGAGAAGGAGAATCACTATATACATTTGCGTGTACAATGATGTCACGACCCCAAAATAGTGGAAATCTTATCAAATCAGATGACTTAAACTCTCTTCCAAAAAATCTATCGTCCATTTAGTATGTGCAAGGGAAGACACATGCTTAGGCGGAGAAATTTCGCAAGTTTTGCACCAACTGAAGCAGCTTATAATAACAATTAATAATAAATAATGAAAAAAATGCAGCAAGAAAAAACAATCTTAATTCACTGCATAAATCCAAGTATAATTTAATTTATCACAAATTTACTTATTACTTTCTGACAAAAACCATTCGTAAGCTCTTCTAATGCCCTCTCGTACATCAACTTCATGACAAAAGCCTAAGCTTCTAAGTAATGATACATCTAATAATCTCCGCATTGTGCCATCTGGTTTGGATGAATTATAAGTAAACTGACACGGATAATCTAAGGCATCACAAACAAAATTTGCAATTTCAGTTATTGAATAATCCTCGCCTGTCCCAATATTAACAGCGGACTCTCCTGTGTAAAATTTAGCTATATGAATGAGCGCTCTTGCAACATCGTCAACATAACACAATTCTCTTCTTGGCAATCCTGACCCCCAAATTTCAATAGATGATGCACCCTCTAATTTGGCTTTATGTACTTTTTGAATAAGAGCTGATAAAAGATGCCCACTTAACGGATGATAATTATCTTTAGGACCATAAATATTATTAGGTAATCCCGCAACAAAATCGCATCCGTGCTGAATTTTGTAAGCTCGACAAAGCTCAATACCTGCTATCTTTGCAAGTGCATAAGAACGCTTTGTTTCATCAAGCGATCCAGTCAATAAATCCGATTCAGTAAGTGCTCTTGTAATACCATCAGGATAAACTGCCGCCGACCCAACAAAAACTAACTTTTGGCAACCATAAAGATAAGCTGCATGAATTACATTTCTCTCTATTATCAAATTATCTGAAATCATCGTCGCTGCTTTTGTCATATTTTCTAGAATCCCACCAACGTAAGCTGCAACTAAAAAAACAACTTCTGGTTTATTTTCTTCAAAATAAAGATTAACTGCTGACTGACTCATTAAATCAAGTTCAGATCTTGTTGTTGTCAAAATATTGCACCCCTCTTGTTCACAAAATTTTAATAATGCCGTACCAACCATTCCTGTACTGCCAGCAATGTACGTTTTTTTCCCTTCAAGCGGAAAATAATACTCAGATGCAATTACTGATGCACCATAAAAAGACAACGACAATATCAATTTATAAAAATAGGATAATAACATTTTTACCTCCTCATAGATTCAATTTGCACTTTTTCTAGATCAAATCGCACCATTTCAGAAACTAATTCGTCAAAACTGATCGCTGGTTGCCAATCTAATTTCTCACGCGCCTTTGCTGGACTTCCCAGCAATGTTTGAACTTCTGTTGGACGAAAATATTTAGGATTAACACTTACCCAAACTTTACCGCTATCATCTTTTGCTATTTCATCAATTCCTGTTCCTTCAAAATGAAGATTTATACCCATTAGCAAAGCGGCTTCATAAACAAATTCTCTCACACTATGTTGCTCTCCTGTAGCAATCACATAATCTTCAGGCTTTTCTTGCTGAAGCATCATCCATTGCATCCTCACATAATCTTTGGCATGCCCCCAATCACGTAAAGAATCAAGATTGCCAAGCTCAAGCCTCTCTTGTAGGCCATATTTTATGCGTGCAAGTCCGAGAGTAATTTTCCTTGTTACAAACTCCTCACCACGCCTGGGTGATTCATGATTAAATAAAATACCATTACAAGCAAAAATAGGTGCATCTTGTCTTTCTCGCGCATTAACAACAAACCAAAACGCTGTTTGTTTTGCAATTGCATATGGACTTCGTGGGTAAAAAGGTGTCATCTCAGTTTGCGGCATTTCCTGAACAAGACCATATAGCTCAGATGTCGATGCTTGATAAAATTTTACCTTATGCTCAAAACCCAAAAATCTAATTGCTTCCAAAAAATATAAAGGTCCCATTGCATCAATTGCCATTGTTGATGATGGCTGTTCAAATGATGTCTCAACGAAGCTCATTGCAGCCAAATTATAAATTTCGTCGGGTTGAACTTTCCTTAATACGCTTATGATATTCGCTTGATCTGTTACATCCAAATTTACAAGATGAAATTTACCCACATATTTTGGATCACATTTAATTTCATCGATTCTTTCCGTTGTTGGCACAGAAACACGACGTACTCCACCATATACAGTGTATCCTTTTTCAAGCAAGAATTCAGATAAATAGGAACCATCTTGCCCTGTCACACCTGTAATAAGTGCTGTTTTTTCAAATTCTTCAGCAGCATTCAAAAATGTTGCTAAAAATAATATTAACATAAATTTTAATTTCATTTTAAAAATCCCTTTTAATAATTATATTCTGTATAACAATCTGAGTAAGATTTGGTTAAATTCAAAATCATTAGTTATTGAAAAAAGCGCAACATAATACATCAAATTAAGTGGATAATGCACAAGGATACTATCTTGTTTAACCGCAATACGAGGATCAACAGAGAAAAGTGATTCTAGAAAATTAGGAAGGTGATTCTCTTTTATATATTTGAGAGCCCGCTTTCTATTTTCTTTTACAGATTCAATTCTGGAAGAATAGTCTTCAGGTTTTAAATTATTACATATATCAATCAAATCTTTTTCATCATTGAAACATATAATCCCATTAATATCAAAATACTTACTAATATTTGGACAGCCTTTATAAATTGGAATTGATTCACCTAAAAATGCATCCAATATTTTTTCAGAGAAATAGTCCGATTCAGATATATTTTCAACACAAATATGAAACATACTGTCAAAAAGTCTGCGTTTAGAATATTCAGGTAAAATTAATTGATCTGGACCAAAGCGATTACGATCACGCGCGGAAGCATAAAAAGTCTTAGGTATTCTAATTTCTTCAGCTAAGTCTCTAATTCTTATCCGAAGAGAATAATTAAATAAACTCACATCTATTAAGCTACTCGGTATATTCCAGGGATTGCTTGATATTTCACCCTGAGAAGTACTCAATAAATAAGAGACAGAAAAAATTTTATTTATAAAAGAGGCACTGTCAAACAAATATGCATCCGAACTTATGGCAGCATTATGTCTAATTTTTCTAAATTTATCTGATACTGGTGTGTAATCTCTCGCTAAAACAAAATCCCATGAAAAATCATTATAAGGTTCAGTTGCTATTATTTTATTTATTTCTAAATATAGAGAGGGCTCATCACTTAATAATAATGCATTTTTCATAGAAGGATCAAAGGGCATATGCACACGATCCCCTTGAATTAAACATGGAGGTGAATATGATTTAAAAACCAGTCCCCAGCAATTTTTGCCATAAACGCGTAAAGCAATATCTTGTTGAAAAGGAAATAATAACTCTATAAATTGTGGCTTTAATGTTGCTGGTATCGACTCATCCAAAAACCGCAACATACGATTACTTGCATCTAAAAATCCATGCGAAAGAAGAAACTGAAAAGAAACACCATAATGTGGATTCGCATCGACATACTGCATAGCATCAGCAATTTTAGATGAACAATCCGTAATTCGACTAATTTCTTCTAAAGAATCCGCATTATCGTTATTAAAACTAATGGCAAATCCATCAGAATGATCTTCACGTGTAAATTTAGGAGCATTTAAGACATCCATAAAACAATGAGGAGCAGGCAAAGAAACGACAACAGTTTGGAAAGCGTCTATTTGAACATGCATCTTTTGTGGTATAAAAAATATACTACGTTTATTTTTACGATTTACTAATCTCTTTCTTGTGTATGTATAATCAATTTCAGAATCATAAAATAAATGCCCATCCACTGATTTCACATCTTGTACCTCACCTTTTTCAACAGACGCCACAAATTGCGATATAAAATCAAAACAAACTGACTCTGCCAATTGATTTTTAAATTCAATTTTCTGAATTTGCATAGTACTAGAAGATTCTATTTCTTCTAATGCTCTAATATTATTACATATAATATAATAAAATAAGAAAAAAAATAACAAACATATTTTCTGCATACAACACCATCCATAATGAATAATCTATCTGTGTAATTATTAATTTCATCTGGTTAATTTATAGTTAAAATTTTATTTTAATCTATTTGTTTTTTTACTTTTTTCATACCCAGCCACAATCAGCTTATCTTTTGCTACAAACAATGTTGCAAAAAACATCGCACTTACCTCAATTTACAGATAGAATGACCTAAAGATATTCAGACACCTCTCCCATGCACATTCTTTTCAACCGCCAGCCATACGCGCAAAATACTAGCCCCTCAGGAACTCCGCAAAACACCCTCTCCCTTAACAACCGTGGGCTTTTGATCGGTGATGGTGTCTTTACGACGATCCTTTCCATTGACGGCACCCCCCAACATTGGGCAGCGCATTGTGATCGCCTCAAACGGGATGCGACGGTCTTTCGTCTTTCGTTTAATGAAGCTGGGCTTTATGATGCGGTGACGATGTTGCTTTCCCTCAATTCCCTGACCGCGGGACTTGCGCGCGTGCGCATCACCTTAACACGCGAAAATGCCCCTTTTAACGCCTCCTCTAGCACTACCCCCTCAAACGCCCCTTCCAACAGGATCCACGCATCCCCTCTCCGCCTGAACGGCGCCGAATCCCCTATTGAACTAATCACCGCAGCACCATACATAGCCCCTCAAACACCTATACGTCTCACCATCGCATCAATTCCACGCGGCATTCCAGGTCTGTTGACACAAACAAAACATGTGGGATATCAAGGGGCGTTCCTCAGCGTGATGGAGGCTACCGACAAAGGTTATGACGATGCGATAATGCTAAACCACCACGGACGCATAACATCCGCGACAAACGCCAATCTTTTTGTGCGCGCGGGCAATCAATGGGTCACGCCACCAATTAGCGAAGGCGCCCTTCCAGGCATTATGCGTCAGCACATTTTGACCAATCCCACGCTGCTCAACCATCATGGTCTTAGCCCCCATCAGGTGACGGAGCACCCCATAACCATGACCGACCTTAAAAACGCCAACGCCGCCGTCATCACAAATTGCCTTATTGGCATTCGTCCTGTCGCCTGCATTGACGACATTCAATTCAATGACATGCAATAAGGTGATGTACAACGAGATAACATGCAACTAACAGTTGCCTCACCCACGGAATGTGCTATAAACTGTTTATAATTTTAAACGCATATGCGAAAAACCATAGAAAATAATTAAAAATGACGTTAACCGTTTCATTTTATCACTTAAAATTTTCCCCGCTTGAAAAAATCACGCCCCGCCTCGTTGAAAAAGTTTACGCATCAGGTCTGCGCGCCTTCATATTGGTGGAAGATGATGAACGCTTAACGCAATTAAACACAAGCCTTTGGACATATTCAACGTTGGCTTTTTTGCCCCACGGGTGCCGACTCGATAGTGAAACAACAAAAGATCAACAGCCTATTTGGCTGTCTACGACCCTTGAAAATCCGAATCAATCAACGGTATGTGTTGTGACAAATCAAACTGTTGTTGAAGACCCTGCATCTTTTGGGTTTAATCGCATCCTTGACATATTCGATGCAACCTTGCCTGAAAATATCGAAAACTTTCACAAACGCCATTCATTTTATGCCGCAAAAAAGGCAACAATAACCGTGTGGGAACAAACAAAGGAAGGGTGGCAGGCGTGGACGAATCCTGCGATTACGTAAGGGATATACTTTACAAATTTGCTGATCAGCAGCCACGGGGCGATCAGCAGCCACTGGATGGCCACACCCTTCGGGTTCGCCATGACGAAATTAATTTCTGCCCTCCGTCATCCTGCCATCCTCCGACTTAATCCAAGGATCCTTCATACCGTTTACGTACATCAAAAAGAAAACAAAAGAAAGAATTAAACCATGATCTACAACCTCCTCTACCCGTATGTGGAATCATTTAGCGCCCTAAACCTGTTGCGGTACATCACATTTCGAACGGGCGCAGCGCTTCTAACGGCGCTGATTATTAGTTTTGTTTTGGGCGCGCCATTAATTCGTTGGTTGCGCAGCAAACAGGTCGAGGGGCAGCCCATTCGTGATGATGGTCCCGCGTCGCACCTTGTAACCAAAAAAGGCACCCCAACCATGGGCGGTGTGCTGATTTTGTTTTCGCTTACCCTTAGCACGTTGCTGTGGGCGAATCTGGCTAATCACTATATTTGGGTGGTAATGTTAGTAACCCTTAGTTATGGATTGCTAGGCGCCTATGACGATTACCTGAAATTAACAAAACGCAGCCATCGCGGGTTATCGGGCAAGAAAAAACTGTTGATTCAGCTGGTTATCGCGGGCATCGCCGTCTGGTATGTGGATGATGGTGTACCCCATAAATTAAGCCACGCGTTGACGTTTCCGTTTGTCAAAGATTTTTTCCTAGACTTAGGATGGTTTTACATTCCGTGGGGAATTTTGGTGATTGCAGGGTCATCGAATGCGGTGAATCTAACCGATGGGCTGGATGGATTAGCGATTGTACCTGTGATCATTGCAGCAACCTGTTTTACGATTATCAGTTATCTGGTGGGGAATCATATTTTTGCAAAATACTTACAAATTCACTATGTGGAATATGTGGGAGAGTTATGTGTGTTCATGGGCGCCCTAATTGGGGCAGGGTTAGGTTTTTTATGGTTTAATGCCCCGCCTGCACGTGTGTTTATGGGCGATACAGGGTCACTTGCCGTGGGGGGGGCGTTGGGGTGTATTGGCGTCATTACCAAACATGAAATTGTACTGGCCATTGTGGGCGGACTTTTTGTGTTGGAGGCTGTATCAGTCATCCTGCAAGTAGGCTATTACAAATTAACCAAAAAACGTATTTTTTTAATGGCGCCGATTCATCATCATTTTGAAAAAAAAGGCTGGGCGGAGCCAACCGTTGTCATTCGATTCTGGATTATTGCAACGATCCTAGCATTGGTGGGGTTATCAACGCTGAAGATACGGTAGGGAAATGGGGAAGAAGCGCCTTGCCAAGTGCCGTTCCCCCACAAATGAAAAAGTTCAATTTAAAAAATCCCCAGATGATGAGCCTGGGGATTTAATTTATATATAAAAATAATAAAGATTTTTATACCTATTCCTCTACTATTCCCTTCGCCATCAAATCATCATAGTAAGCATTAATTTTATCCTCTTCTATTTTTATTACCTCAAAGTCTGCACCTAGACGCCTTAATTCACCTTTTTTTGCCTCTAACTTTCGAGTACGAGCAGCCGCATTCGGATCTTTCTTTTTCTTTGGTTTACCGCCACCCTGAATAGCCCCAAATAATCCGGCCATACCGCCACCAGCTGCAGGAGCCCCTCCTGGGACAACCGCTTTAGGTTCAGGTTTAGGTGCCGCTCCACCTCCTGCTGGAACCTTGTAATCTATAGGTTCAACCAAACCACCATCTAATTGAAATTTCTTCTTTTTGTTGGGTCCAGCTGGTTTATTGAATAGAGGAGCACCAGGATCCGCTCTCATGCCAACTGCCTCTGATTGTTGACCACCAGAACCGCCATTCCCAGCAGAGTCACCAGCAACAGATCGCTCACCTCCACCACCAGCACTTACATTTATTTGAGAGCCACCAGAAGAAGCCCCAAATGATGCTGCAGGACTAACGTCATCTCTCTGTTTAGCAATATATTCTTTAGCTTTTTCAACAGCAGCATTCATGAACTGAGCACGCATCTCCTCAGTATCAATTGATTGAACAGATTTTTTCTTGATTCTTGCGTATTCCATTAATTCTATTTGTAAAAAGATCTCAATCGTTGCATTCAAATTAATTTCTAATAATTCACCATCTGTTGGTTCTCTTCCATTTTGTTTTTTGAATTCTTGGAGAAGTATAATCTTACGTTGAGATAATTTATCAGTTTTCATAGTAGCATATAGATCTGCACCAAAACGCGCTTCTGTAGACCGACGTGCTCGTGCTGCCAAATTAGCTGCTACAAACCGTTCACAATCGCAATAATTTACAAGAAAATCTTCATATTGCTTTTGAAGTCTTGTATTTTTTTCTGGTTCTATTACTTTTAGTAAAAGATTGTAAGTCTGTCGCAAATTTTTTATACCAATTTCATTATATGTATAAACCTTAGGTGCATACGGAACATGCACAGAATCACCCCCTTTACTAAATTTTTGAGTTCCTGCTAACAATTTTTTAATATTCTCAGGAATTGCTTTATTAAGTTCTTCATCATTTATATCATTTTTTGATTGATATAAATAATAAGAATGCAAAATTGCTTTTAATA
>CANKZX010000035.1 GCA_947488275.1 Alphaproteobacteria bacterium
ACCTGCCCCATCTCTAAAAGGGGCAGGCTCTAAAAAAGTAACAAAAACTAAAGCAAATATAATAAAAACCCTAATTCGGGATTGCGGGGAACAAAAACCTATAATTTTCGTCATGGCGAACCAGCGTAAGCTGGTGTAGCCATCCAGAAAAATAATCTTTCTGAGTAAACAACCACTTCCGAAAGAGCAGTCACTGGATCACCACGGAGCAATGCTCCTCGTGATGACGATTGCGTAACATAGATAGAGTTTTCTTCATGTTTAATCCCGAATTGGGGTTAAAATAATTATTCAATGATCAATTGCACTTTTATCCGACTTGCCTTATCCTATGTCCATCTTAAATAATATAGTGGCTAACGGCAAACACATGCAAAATTTTGATATTATTATTATTGGCGCAGGTCCTGGTGGCTATGTGGCTGCAATTCGTGCTTCTCAACTCGGTCTTAAGACAGCCATTGTTGAACGTGAACATCTTGGCGGTGTTTGTCTAAATTGGGGCTGTATACCAACAAAAGCACTTCTCCGCAGCGCTGAAGTCTTTCATCTTATGGAAAATGCAAACGCTTTTGGCTTAAAAGCAACAGGCATTAGTTTTGATTTAGAAGCGATTGTTAAACGTTCACGCTCAATATCAGGTCAATTAGCCAGTGGTATCCGCGGACTCCTCAAAAAAAATAAGGTCACTGTTTTTGAAGGAACAGCTAAGTTAGAGGGCAATAAAAAAATCACCGTTAATTTAACCGATGGAAAAACAGAACAACTATCAGCCCCTCATATTATTCTTGCCACAGGCGGAAGGGCACGCACTCTTCCCTTTATGCCGCTCAATCACGCACGTGTATGGCAAGCCAAAGAAGCAATGACACCAACATTTATACCAAAAGAACTCCTCATTATCGGGTCAGGTGCTATTGGTATTGAATTTGCAAGCTTTTATAAAACTCTCGGTGCCAATGTAACGGTTGTTGAAGTGCAAGATCGCATCCTTCCACAGGAAGATCGTGAAATCTCAACTCTTGCACAAAAATCATTTGAAAAAAGTGGTATGAAATTCGTGCTTGGCGCTTACGTCACAGACATAAAAGCAACTGATAAAAACGTCGCTGTTTCTATCAAATTAGCGAATGGTTCGATTGAAATAAAAGAAAGTGACGCTGTCATCGTTGCCGTCGGCGTAATTGGTAATACTGAAAACATAGGTCTTGAAAAGACAAAAGCCATTATTGAACGTGGACAAATTATAGTTGATGCTTACTGCCAAACCACCGAACCAGGCTTATACGCCATTGGTGACGTGGCTGGCGCACCATGGCTTGCCCACAAAGCGTCTCACGAAGGCATTATTTGTGTTGAAAAAATTGCCAAACATTCTCCGCATCCCATCACACGTAATAATATTCCTGGCTGCACATACAGTATGCCACAAATCGCAAGTGTAGGTCTTACAGAAGCGGCTGCAAAAGAGCAAGCACTCGACGTAAAAATCGGTAAATTTCCCTTTATAGGTAACGGCAAAGCAATCGCACTAGGCGAAACAGAAGGTCTTGTCAAAACAATTTACAACGCTAAAACAGGTGAATTACTTGGTGCGCACATGATTGGCGCCGAAGTCACGGAGCTTATACAAGGGTTTGTTATTGCCAAAACTCTAGAAGCAACCGAGGCTGAACTTATGCATACCATCTTCCCACATCCAACATTATCAGAGATGATGCATGAATCAACCCTAGATGCCTATGGAAAAGTAATTCACTATTAGTCGTGATAAGTCGGCACATTTTTACGATCAACATAAGATGACAAACAAAACGTGCTAAACAAAAAACGCATATTGAGTGAATCTTTCACAACCATGCAACTACAAAAAGCAAAAAGTAACTGATAAAGTGCCTTACAATGAAAATAATTAATCAAGTACGCCATATGGTCAAAAAAAAGCCAAAAACAAAATTCTTAATGTATCTGGCTATTTTAATGTTTGGGTGGTGTGTTGGAAATATACACAATTATTACAACCCAAATTTTGTTACTTATCATGCGGCAAGAGACCCTGAATTTGGTTTACGTCTGATAAAAGAAATTATCGGTATGAACCAAGCATTAAACGATGCGACGGCTGTTATTACCACGCAAAGTGCCACACAGTTTGGTAAAGAGTTCTTTAATACCATCACCAATGAAGGACGACCATCAATTATCGCGCACCCATACGACAAACAAGGAAGCGGTGTAACTGTTGCTGTTTCATACCGAAATGCAAAAACGAATCAACGAAAAATCCTTCTTGTACGCAAACTTAAAAAACGTAACACCCTATCAAAAGGATTAAACGATGAATATGTAATGGTTGCAGGATATACAAAGGGTGCCGCTGTTGAAGGAGGACAAATCAGCAAACTAACGTTTAAAGAAGGTGAAGAACGAGACGCTGTTGAGGATGAATATCTGATCACAGGCGCACTCAAGCGTATCGCACCACCAAAGCGAGAATTAAAAGAAGAAACAACCTTTGCGACCAAACATTATTTTAAGGAAATTAAAAAACCAATTGTTGATTTCTTTACTGAGAAATTAAAAAAAGATCCTTATATTGCTAACTTTGATCCATTAGAAGTCAAAGCATACCTCCAAAAAAAAGGATTCACCTACAATCGCGATTATAACTATATTGATACGGCCATGCGTGAATTTAAGGAAGAATCAGGATATAACGGCGCTATAGAGCCAGCAATGTTTAAAGTATGTTACTCCTCCGATAATTACGCAATATCCAACACACCAACACTTCATACAATTGTTAGTTATCTTGTGTTTGATTTAGGGACACTTGATAAAGAGCCGACAATTTACCCAGCCCATCACACGGGCGAGCGCGAACCAAATTCATTTCAATCCAATGGCACCGAGACAGGTGAACTTGTGTGGGCACCTACCGATGAAATTGACGTCGATGGAAATGGACAGGCACGCTATAATAGGATACCGATCGCCTTTGTTGATATGCCTGTGCACTACAAAACAATGAAGTATATGCGTGATAGTGATCTTAACATCCAAAGTAAAGGCGTGATTGTATCACGCGAACATTTACAACAACTTATCAATCATATGGGATTAACACATACCATTGAAAAAACCACTTCGGAATTTGGCAAGAAAGCAAGCAAGGTACACCAATTTAGCCTGTGTCTTGCAACTGATATTGGCGCACAAGTCACGCTTAATGCAGACACGATAACAATGGCCTGGCATGCCTGCAAACAGAATCCACATCGTACACTAGTGACGCGCGCCTCCACTGTTTTGGGGTAAAATGTGATAGAATTTTCGATACGTAAGTTTAGCATACGATTCAGTAGGTTTATTTTGCATGCTGCCATTTATTGAAAAAAATGTTGTTGGGGGCATGCTCACAGGTTCATTTTGTCGAATATTTTCTTTTTGAGCAGCATTTGACTGCTTTGTTTTGGCTTTAAAAGGAATCACAGGTGCATCATCTCCCTTATTTTGTGTATAAACGATGTCTTGATGAATAGGCATCCGATTGCCAGAATTGTAACGTAATTGCTGCCATTTTTTTTGTACTTTATCAACATAAGGACGATGAACAGCAGGAGATGCTGAATGATAGCGACCAACCGCAGCTTTCCAATTACCAAATTGACGACGTAAACCATTTAAAAATTGCGCAGCATAAGCAACATTTAATTGAGGATCGAATGCATCTTCAAGGTGCCTAAACGCATCTGGATGATGTTTTAAATTAACCTGCATACAACCAACGTCGATACTTTCAATACCCTGGCTTTGAAAACGTTTAACAGCGTCAATTGCATCATCTTTGCTTTTATAAACATATCCTTTCCCTTCTACATTTATCGTCCATGGCCACGCAACGTGTTGTTTATTTGGAAGTTGACGCCCAGATTCGGTCAACGATATAGCCTTTAACAAGTGAGGTGGAATCCCATAAAAAATTTCTTGTTGCCGGATAAAAACTTCACACCCCATCAATGAATTGGGCAAAATTAAATAAAACAAAAGGTATGCAATAAATACAAACTTCTTAGTGAACATCACAAAATGGCATTATAATAAATTTATGCTTTTGATTATGCAAAAAATGTGCCAATGTCTGATCGACACCTTAAAATTGACGAAAAAATGGCACAACTGACCCCACTAAAACCAGGACTTTACTGCGTTGCGACACCAATTGGCAATCTAAAAGACATAACGATACGCGCCCTTGAAACACTGCAACAGTGTGATATTATTGCTTGTGAAGATACGCGCATATCCCGAAAATTACTCGCACACTACGGCATTTCAAAGCCGTTATGGATCTATCAAGATCATAATGCAAACGCTAAACGCGCTGACATCCTAAACGCCATTCGGGATGGAAAGTCAATAGCTCTTATCAGTGATGCAGGTACGCCTCTTATTTCAGACCCTGGCACAAAATTAGTTCGCGCCTGCCAAGAAGACGGACTTTACATCACAACACTTCCTGGCGCATCAGCCGTTATTACAGCATTGGTCTTATCAGGACTCATGAGTCATGCTTTTGCATTTGTAGGCTTTTGTGAGCCCAAACACATGCATAAATGGGCAACATTCGATGGAAGTCTTATTTTTTTTGAATCCCCTCGCCGACTTGTGCAAACACTAGAACGCATGGCAACTACCTTTCAAAATCGAAACGTTGCCGTTGTTCGTGAAATTACAAAACTATTTGAAGAAGTTAAAGGCAATGATTTTGAATCTGTTATCGCACACTACCAAGCCTATCCACCAAAAGGTGAAATTGTGATTGTATTGGGCGAAGCACATATCGACACAACCCCATCAACAGAAGCAATTGATGACGCCCTTATAAAAGCACTTGAAACACTCTCCATCAAAGATGCAGCCCATATGGTTGCCACCATGTTTGAGTTACCTAAAAAAGAAATTTATACCCGTGCGTTAATGATAAAAGAACACATAAAATCAAGAATATCAAAAGACTAAAGGCCAAACCGCATTTAAGACTTGAATTTTACGCATTATCCCCTTATTTAAGAGGTATAGCTTAAATCATTTTATACAAAAACATATTAGATCTAACCTAAGTCGTTTTATCCTTAACGTATAATTTAAATAGCTAATCTTAATAATCACAAAGTGGGGTGCTACATGACCGTTTTCAATGCTGATGGTGATAAACCTATTGACAACGACCATGTGAATCATATTCAAAGCCCTGATGAAAAAACATTAAGTGCGCTCAATCCTTCGGATAATGAAACGACTGTACACGCTCATAACTCTGACGCCCCCCCCCTATCAGAGGAATACAAAAAAAAATCAACAGATCAAAGCATCCCGCAAACTGTTTGGGTGCTTGGTTTTATGATGTTTTTGATGAACTGTGCGTTTGTTATGACTTTTAGTTTCTCTGGACTTTATCTCAAATCCCTTGGCGTGGCAAACGTTGGCATTGGTTTCCTTGAAGGCATTGCAGAAGCAACATCGTTTTTAATGAAATTTTTTTCAGGCATGATTAGTGATGCCTTACGCAGACGCAAACCCGTCATGTTTATTGGCTATTTTTTATCTTTCATATCACGTCCCTTAATGGCGTTTGCTGGTTCTTTTGGTCTTTTCTTTATGGCAAAAAGTATGGAACGCCTTGGTAATGGCATTCAAGCGACACCACGTGACGCCATTGTAGCCGACATAACACCTGCCAACCGTATTGGAGAAGCCTATGGTCTAAAACGTAGCCTTGCACAGGCTGGAGCAATCGTAGGTGCAATTGTAGGCGCCTTTGCGATGTGGGCAACAAGTGATAATATGAATGCCGTTTTCTGGTATGCATGCATTCCATCATGCATCGCATTTGTTTTACTAATTCTTTATGTAAAAGAACCAAAACGTCTTGATCACTCCGCTGTATCAGCCGAAGTCCCTCTTCCTGCTACAAAACGCCGTCACCGTATTTCATGGTCAAATTTAAGGCTACTCGGTTCCGCTTTTTGGTTATTAATGCTCATCAATAGCATTTTTATGTTGGCGCGTATGGGCGAACAATTTATAGTGCTTCACGCAACCTATAATTATAGTCTTGAAATGCGCTATGCACCCTTTATTTTCGTTGTCTATAATGCTGGTTATTGTGCAACGTCTTACCCTGTTGGTGTTTTGGCTGATCGCATGAACCGCTATTGGTTTTTAGCTATTGGCATTATTTTAATGGTACTGGCTGATATTGTCTTAGCAACAGCGGGCAATCTATGGTTGCTATTTCTTGGCATTCTATTCTGGGGATTCCAATATGGTATTACAATGAACATTTTCACATCTCTAATCGCTGAAATTGTACCTGAAAACCTACGCGGAACAGGCTTTGGATGCTATTATATCATTAATGCCATTGCCATTATTTTAGCTGAAACAATGGCAGGGAAAATCGCGGGTGAATTTAATAATTATCAGAATTCATTTATCATGAGTGCTATTATTGCCCTTGTTGCCCTTATTGCTTTAATCTTGATCATGGGGCTAAAAAGCCAAAATCATCGAAAAACGATTTAGAGTCAATTTACAATTAAATAATGATAACAGAAAATTGTTCAATAATCCCCCTTGAACAATGCAAAAAATACCCTATATGTATTTCATAAGATCATTCAAACGAAAGAGATATAGCAATGAATAATCATAATCTTGAAAATTTTATGAAATTGGCAGCCGTTGGCAATAAACGTGATGCCTATTATGAAAAGGCTTATCAAACAATTTATTCTGGAAAAAAAATGAATTGGAATTGGTCAGCAGCTTTACTTGGTAGCACATGGATGATTTACCGAAAAATGTATCTTTATTCGGCTCTTTCTTATATTGGATTAATAGTATTTCTAATCGCATCAATTACTCCCCTCTTCATTTTTACCGACGTTAAAAATATAACCACAATAGGCTTTGCCGTACGTGCCATTATCCTAATTGGCTGCCTTATTACACCTTTTATTATACAAGGTCTTTTTAGTAATTGGCTTTATGTGAAACATATTCATAAAAAAATTGATAATAATTATCATGTGTGTACGCTTAAAAATACAGATCGACCAACTATTTATTTTTTTTATATTGCGAACATAATCACATCAATAATAAATGAAGTTATTCAAACAAAAACAGATCTAAGTTCACGTGCAATCCTTAATCTATTTTTATTACTTATAGCAATCGGTGTACCTATGATTTCAATCATCATAACCGTTATATCGGACAAACGAAAAGTGACTAAGGCGGTGGCAGAGCAACAAAAGACAATCCCGCAAATCTAATAAAGTTCAAAATAGATAAAAAAGACCCTTTCGAGACTTACCTTTGCGGAACACTCACAAAACAATCAAATTTAAACGTATCTTCTTTTTTCTTTAAGCTTTGTGCTTTGTGCTTTGTGCTTTTCAAAAAATATGATTAACTGTATTATAGTCAAATGATAAAATATCATATCTAATATAATTAATCGGAGAATTTTCTTTATGTCTTTCATCACATCTGCCTTAGCGTCCAGCCCTGCTGCCGCACCAGCCAGCCAAGGTTTTGCTGGTTTTGACCCTGTTCTTATTGCTCAAATCGTTCTTCTCGTCGGTGTTTTCTACTTTTTCATGATTCGCCCACAACAAAAACGTGCAAAACAACACCAAGAAATGGTTAATAATATCCAGCGTGGTGATCGCGTTCTAACAAGTGGCGGCATCTTTGGAACTGTTCATAAAGTTGAAAGCGACGTCGAAGTAAGTATTGACATTGCTGAAAACGTTCGTGTGCGTGTACTTCGTTCAACACTTGCCAATGTTGTATCAAAAAATGAAATCGCATCATCAGGTGACACAGCAGCTATAAAAAAGCAGATTTTAACATAAAAAGGGATTCATCAGCATTGCTATAATAACGGCAGATGCTGATGGTACTTTTCATATTGATTACGACTATTTATTAAGGATTACGTTTTATGTTAGCAATTCCACGTTGGAAATTTTGGCTCATTACAATTACTTGTGTGTTTGGTATATTGTTTGCCCTTCCTAATGTTACTTCGCCTGGTTTTCTTTCCATAATGCCAACTTGGCTTCAAAACAAAGTAAACTTGGGGCTTGAACTGCGTGGTGGCTCCCATTTGCAATTAGAAGTTAATTTACAGGCAGTTGCTCGTGATTATCTTAATCAACTTCTTGATGACGTGCGCACACAGCTCCGTAAGAATCAAATTGGTTATATTGGCTTAGCCGTTGATCAAAAAGCAGCAACACCACGTTTGGAAATGACATTACGTAATCCATCCGATGCAAATACTGTTAAGAAAATTATTAATGATATTGATAAAATACTAACCGTTACCATTAAAGAAGGTTACGTCGTTGCGCACATTGAAGAATCAGCCTTTGAAAATCGTAAAAAAGCATTAATAGATCAATCCATTGAAGTGATTCGTCGCCGCATCGATGAAAGCGGCACAAAAGAGCCAAATATTCAACGTCAAGGTAATGACCGTATCATTTTACAATTACCTGGCGTGGATGATCCAGCAGAAGTCAAACGCCGTATCGGTAAAACGGCAAAAATGACATTCCGCCTTGTGGATCCAAATATGCAACCTGTGGTGGCAGACCCACAAAATCTAACACGTGTTCCCGTCGCCTCAGCTGGCGTTGAATACCTTCCTGAAGAAAGAAGCGGACAAATAATCTACATACCTGTTAAAAAGCAAGTAATGGTTAGCGGTGAAACATTGGTTGATGCCCAAGTAACCTACGACCAAAATGGTAGCCCTGCTGTTTCATTAAAATTCAACAGTGTTGGCGGGCGTAAATTTGCCGATATGTCACGTGATAACTTGAAAAAGCAATTTGCAATTGTTCTTGATAACCAGGTCATAAGTGCACCTGTTTTCCAAAGCGTTATCAATGATGGTGGCGGACAGATTTCAGGCAGATTCACCCTTGAAGAAGCAAGCGATCTTTCACTACTCCTTCGTGCGGGTGCCCTTCCAGCTCCCCTTAAAGTGATCGAAGAAAAGACTGTAGGACCAAGCCTTGGTGCCGATTCAATTCGTTCAGGTCAAACAGCTGTTATCCTGGCATTCGTACTGGTCGCAACCTTCATGATCTTATGCTATGCAACCTTTGGTTTGTTTGCGGACATTGCCCTTATCTTTAATATCATCTTTTTGTTTGCAGGTCTTTCGCTTTTACAAGCAACCTTAACCCTACCTGGTATTGCGGGTATTGCCTTAACGATTGGTATGGCCGTTGACGCAAATGTTTTGATTTTTGAACGTATCAAAGAAGAATTACGTGGCGGTGTCAAACCAATTCACGCGATTGAGGCTGGCTATAAACGCGCAATGATGACCATTATAGACTCAAACCTAACGACATTATTTGGTGCTGCTGTATTATTTGAATTTGGCTCGGGTCCCATTCGTGGTTTTGCTGTTACACTTGCCCTCGGTATTGTGATTTCACTATTTACGGCCTTATCGCTATCGCGCCTTATTATTGTCACATGGCTTAAAGGTCGCAAAACAACAACACTCCCCATTTAATATCGTTTAAACGCAGAAAGTTCTCTCTATGAAACGTCTACAAATCGTCCCACATAATACCTCTATCAATTTCATGGGTTTTCGTTTTATCACTTTTAGTATTGCTCTTGTGATTTCGATCATCTCAGTCCTAGGTGTCACCTTCAAAGGTCTCAATTACGGTATTGATTTTCGTGGTGGTTACATTTTAGAAGTCCGCATGCCAGAGGTACAGGATGTTCCAAAGCTTCGTGACAACTTAAACAATCTTGGACTTGGCGAAGTTATGCTACAGCAAGTAGGTAACGACCGTGACTTTATGATTAAACTTGAAACACAACATGGCGGTGAATCGGCACAAACAGTCGCGATTGATAAAATCAAGGGTGTTTTAGGTAAAAATGTTGATTACCGCAAAATTGAAACCGTAGGTCCTAAAGTTGGTGCTGAACTTGTCAATAATGCCATAAAAGCAATTGGTCTCTCCTTGGCAGCTATGTTGCTTTACATCGCCTTTCGTTTTGAATGGCAATTTGCGATTTGTGCAATTGTAGCATTGACCCATGACTGTCTTGCAATTATGGGGCTTTTTTCGGTATTCCCACTTGAATTCAATGAAACAGCTATTATTGCCGTATTGATTACAGCTGGTTATTCGATTAATGATACGATTGTTATTTTTGACCGAATCCGTGAAGGTCTTCGTAAACACAAAAAAATGCCGTTAGGGGAGTTGATCAATCGCAGCCTTAATGAAACGTTATCACGTACAATTATGACGGCGAGCACAACGCTTCTTGCTGTTTTTGCGCTCTACCTTTTTGGTGGAAAAGTGATTTCAACATTTAGCCTTCCCATTTTATTTGGTATTTTAATTGGTTCATTTTCATCCATTTGCTTGGCAGCACCACTGCTTCTTTATTTAAAACTAAAGCGTAGTGATTTTACAGCGCCAGCGAAAGAGAATACCTCAAAAGAAGAAGTAAATGGTGTTGTTTAGAAACTGTCTTAAATTAAAACGCGCCTAAAGGTAATAATAATGTCAGGAACGATTGCCGATTTAAATAACAGATCCATTGAGGTCTTTCGTGAAATCATTGACACGTTCATTGAAACGGGTGAACCTGTTGGATCACGTACGTTATCAAGGCGTCTTAAAAGTCCTTTGTCCCCTGCCACTATACGAAACGTAATGGCTGATCTTGAGGATGCGGGACTTCTCTATGCACCGCATACTTCGGCTGGACGCCTCCCCACAGATGCTGGTCTCAGGTTTTTTGTAAATGGACTTCTTGAAGTTGGTGACATTCAAAAAACAGAGCGTGACGAAATTGAACGTCGCTGCAAGGCATCTGGCTTGAATCTTGAAAATGTCCTTAATGAAGCCTCCTCCATGCTGTCAGGTCTATCAGCATGCGCGGGACTCGTTATGGCACCAAAAACAGAGGCAACCCTTAAGCATCTTGAATTTGTATATTTATCACCAGGGCGCACACTTGCCGTCCTTATTACAAATGAAGGCACAATTGAAAACCGTATTCTTGACCTGCCCGATACAATTACCCAATCCGTTTTGAATGAAGCAGCACGTTATTTAACCGCACGCATCCATGGACGCACCCTTGCTGAAGCACGCCATATCATTACGCAAGAGCTAATGCAAGATAAAGAACATTTTGATGAACTTACCACGAAGGTTGTTGAGATGGGGCTGGCTGTCTGGGCTGGAGGCGAGCAAGGCGGATCACTGATTGTCAAAGGTCAATCAAATTTACTTGATTCCGTAACGGAGCTTGACGAGTTGGAGCAAATTCGTGGTTTATTTCAAGCATTAGATACAAAGGATACGCTCATCCAACTCCTTGATGCATCAATCCAGGCTGAGGGGGTACAGATCTTTATTGGCGCCGAAAATAGCCTCTTTCGTCTATCAGGTTGCTCTCTTGTCGTATCGCCTTACCGTAATACTGAACAAAAAATTATTGGAGCCATTGGCGTCATTGGTCCCTCACGTATGAATTATAGCCGCATTATTCCGCTGGTTGATTATACCGCTCGCATTATTGGAAAGCTCGTCAGTTAGTTTGACGCTTATTAACATCAAAAACCCGTTTTCCAACCCGATAGCTTAAAATTTATGCATATGTGGGATGCAATACTCAATCCAACGTTGCGTTAATTTCTCATGCACTGAATTTTGCGATAAACGCTTTTTTAAATGCCCAAAATCCACACAATCCAACGGTTGATCTTGATTCACACAACTATATACAACTGTCTCTAAACCTGTTTCGGAGTCGATATGTATCTGCAAACATTGTGCACAAATTCCCTTCATCATGCACTGCATCGGTGAATTGATACTTGCAATAGCCACGCATGATGGATGCAATAAATCTTGCAACCCACCTTTCATCGCACATGCAACAGCCGCCATTAAGCCATCTGAGCCAATAACCAATACATGTTTAACATCATCCAAAGCAATTGTACATTCACCAAATTGCCCCGCATGATATGCCTTCAATGCCTCAATCGGATTTCCTTTAACTGTTTTATCCTGCGCACGGGTAACAGGCATTTCCATTTCATCACAACACCAAATAATCGTGTCCGCTGCCGCTTCAATTTCAGCCACTTTAAAACGATCGACCGCATTTTTATAACCAGCGACATATAACACACGGCAACCATTCGCCCGCATGGCTTTACCAATTGAAAATAAAACGGCATTTCCAAGACCGCCACCAATCAATAAAACCGTATCATTTTTGGGAATATGCGTTGGCGCCCCTGTTGGTCCCATAAGAACAATAGGTTCTCCCACGGTTAAATGCGCGCATAAATTTGATGATCCCCCCATTTCAAGAACAATCAATCCAATCAATCCTTTTTCCATATCAACCCATGCACCTGTCAGAGCAATACCCTCCATTGCAAAACGCGTCTGATGGTGATACGGTGCAAACGTTTCAAAATTCTGAAGACGATAAAATTGACCAGGCTTAAATGCCTTTGCAGCCAAAGGCGCCTCCACCACGATTTCAACAATCGTCGCTGTTAAACGATTCACAGCATAAATTTTTGCAGTTAACTTTGCATTTATTTGTTCTAAAAAAGTCAGATCGTGACGCACAGAAACCGATTCCAAAAGCCCCGAAATAACAGGGTACCCTCGTTTGGCACTCGCCATTGCCTTCACTACATTCCCCGAGAAAGATGGATGCAAATCACCAAAAAATGACATTCTTGGTTTGGGGTGATTTTGTTTTTTGTGATCTGAATCCTCTTGCATTAAAACGTAAACTGAACCAGGCTTAGCCATTCGATCAGGCGTTACAAGCATCCCTGATTCATCAACGGCTTGAAACGTTCCATAAGCTGTCAATGGAAACGGCTCATCGTACGTTAAATTGACATTTGGCTTTGTGCCCGCGGCAACTAAAACGGTTTTGGCTGGGACTATTTGCACATCACCTGAAATATAGACACGAACCCCCGCTGCATTTCCCAGCGAATCAACCATAATCTCAATGGGAACAGCATTCGTTTTAACGAAAATCCCTTCCTCCAATGCTTTTTCAATTTCTTCATGATTCAGACGGTAACTAGGCGCATTCACCAAATCACCGCGATACAAAACCGTTGCCCCGCCAAGATCACGAATACACTGTTGAATAGCATCAGGGGTCATTGATTCAAATAATGCTGCATGTGCTAGGAATTCATGTGCAACCTGATGATCAAACGTTGACCAGGTTGACTGCACATAATCAACGCCATGCACACGCACCAATTCATCATATCGTTTTCTAAATTTCTTCACCTGCACTGGATAATATGCCATTGCTTCCGTTGCGGTATCAATTGCCGTCAGACCGCCCCCAATTACCACGATCGGCAAACGAACCTCTAAATTAGCAAGTGAATCTTCTTTATGGGCGCCCGTTAATTGTAATGTCATTAGAAAATCACTCGCCTGCCTTACACCCCGTGCAAGGGCATTTTTAATAGGTATTAATGTTGGACTTCCAGCCCCCATACACAAAGCAATATGATCAAATCCCAAATCAAAGGCATCTTGACTGGTAAGGGTTCCGCCAAAACGTATCCCCCCTTTGAGCATAAAATTCTGACGACGTTCCAATAACAAACGAATCAATTTTAAATTATTTTTATCCCAACGCACTGTAATGCCATATTCAGCAACGCCGCCAAAACCACCTGTGATACGTGTTGATAAAGGCTCCTTCAACACATGCCAATCCCGAATCGGTGAAAAATCTGTTTTCTCCCCCGTTGGGTGCACACCATTTTGAACGACAGGCAAGGGTTCAATTTTAAGACCATCAATCCCAACCACCATGTGTCCATCATTCAATAAATGATGCGCCAGGTTAAATCCTGCAGGCCCCATACCAACAACAAGAACACGTTTATATGTGTCAGGTTTTGGCAAAGGACGCCTGATGTTAAGAGGGTTCCATCGACTCAGTAAACTATAAATCTCAAACCCCCAGGGCAAATCAAGAATATCTGATAGTGTCTGTGTTTCAATAGCAGGGATATTAACGGGTTGCTGTTTTTGAAAAATGCATGCCTTTGCACAATCATTACAAATACGATGCCCTGTTGCAGCAAGTAGAGGATTATCAACCATCGCAATGGCAAGCGCACCAAGTGGCACGCCCTGCCCCTTTAACTGATTCATCTCAGAAATTTTCTCTTCTAAGGGGCAGCCAAGCAAATCCACATTAAGTGAATTTTTCTGATAAACTGAGGATGCTGAATCTAAAGAAGGCATACGATTTTTAAGCCCCTTTGAACACGAATCTTTCCCTTGGTGATGACAATGAATACAGTACTGCGCCTGATCAACAGCAGCTGTTCGTGATACACGTGAATCGGTCGCATCAAACCCTTGACGCAAACGAAGTTGCTCATAAAATATCCCCCGATCATCTTGTTGCGCATGACGTATCAATACTGAAAAATCAAGTTTTTGCGGCACAGAAAACAATATAGACTGTGGAAACTGTTTACGACCTGCATCTGTTAATGTCGCAAACGCTGCAAATCGTGCTGCCTGATCAAGCTCCACCTCATGATCTGATTCATGCATTAACCACGCTGCAACTTTTTTGGCGAAATCAAGTTCATCCTCAAACGCAAATATTGGGGATGGAGCGGTATCAGTAGGATTGGGATATTTCTTTAACGCAAAACGCTGCACGAATTGCCGTTTAATGAACGGGATAATACTGATTTCTGAATACGATTGTTTTAATGAAAGCACCGATGGCACAATCCCAAAAAGCTGCGCAATGAATGATTCAAGCAATGGCGCCACATCCATAAGAAGGACGCTTTCTTCTTTTTCTGTTAGCGCGGACGGATCATTCAGTGCATCACGCCAACGCAAGCAAAGCCCTTCATCATATTTATAAAGATACGCATCAAAGTGCTGATGAATTTTTAAAAGCCCATCACGACAATATAAATCGCTAAACTTAAGATCAAAGGCAAGAGACAAAATTTGTGACATTACACGCCCACAACAGAAGAATTAAAATCGTCTAAGAATGTTGGAAAACTTGTGGAAATACACTCCATATTTTTGACAATGATCGGTCGATTAACCGCGCGCGCTAAAATAAGGGCGCTCATCGCCATTCGGTGGTCAAACGCTGGATCATAATGAATAACATCACCAGACGTGGCAATTGTTTTTCCAACAATACGGAGATAGTCACCTCCCGCCTCAACAACAGAGCCGAATAACGTTAACAATTCCACAATTTTATGCAAACGATCTGATTCTTTGACACGAAGTTCCGAAAGTCCTTCAAAAACTGTTTCACCTTCCGCGAGTGCTGCCGCAACCGCTAAAATAGGAAATTCATCCATTAAAGCAGGACTTTGATAGGCAGCTGTGCGTACAGCCATTAAGGGCGATGCATAAACCGTCACATTCCATAAAGGTTCCCCAACAGCATGACCAACACACTCAATGTTAATATCCCCCCCCATTTGCTGCAATACCTTTACAAATTCAGTACGATGGGGATTACCATTTATTCCCTTTATGACAATCGATGATCCAACACAACATAATGCTGCCACACACCAAAAAGCGGCTGCAGACGGATCACCTGGCACATGAATTGAGAGAATATCTTGATTTCTCACACATTCAACTGATAATGGATTAACGGTAATATGCAGTCCTTCGCTTACCAAATCGACACCCAATAACCGCAGCATATTTTCGGTATGATCGCGAGATGGCAATGGTTCAACAACCGTTGTTGGCGTTGATGCACGCAAACCTGCAATCAAAAGTGCTGACTTTAATTGAGCCGACGCAACAGGCATCTCATAGGTGATGCCATGCAATTGATTTGCCTTGACATGCAACGTATTGCATACCGCTGGCAATGTTTGATCGTTCGTTAACGCAATGAACGCCCCCATCGCCTGCAGAGGCTCCACTACGCGTCGCATCGGACGTTTTACCAACGATGTATCACCTGTCATCGTCACCATAAAGTTAGACAACGATGCAAAAAACCCAAGTAATAATCGGGCTGATGTGCCTGAATTACCCATATCAATTACTGTTTGAGGCGCGCATTGAAACACGGCAGGTGGCAAAAGCAACAAGGCATCCGTCTCGTCCTGACACACAACACCAATAGCGGCTAACGCATTGCGGGTCGCTATCACATCATGCCCTGTATTAAGCCCTGTAATGCGGACTGATCTCTGACACGCAGCAGGTAAAATAAGGGCACGATGACTGATTGATTTATCGCCTGGGACGCGATATTTACCCTTTAAAGGCTCGTTATTAATTGACGGATAAACTGCAGAGGAACACTTAACGAATTCAACCATATAAAGTATTTACCTCCTAATCGTGACGCCAAATTACAATGCCCTAATCACGATGATAGGGATGATTAATGGAAATTTGCTGACAACGATACAGCTGTTCCACCAACAAACCGCGCACCAAAAGATGTGGCCACGTCAATTTACC
>CANKZX010000036.1 GCA_947488275.1 Alphaproteobacteria bacterium
GGAGTTGCAGCGAAACGTGCCTTTACTAAACAAAAAAGTGCAATTCTAGCCATTCAAAAATCCTGGCGTGCACACACAGCACAGCAAAAATATGGCACAACTATTAACGGGATTAAAGCGATTCAAACCGCGTGGCGTCGTAGTCATGCACAACACACATTCGCGAAACAAAAAGAAGCCGCATTGAGACTTCAAAGCTTTGCACGCATGAAGAATGCGCAAAACGTTTATCAACAACAACGTCTCAGCGCCATCAAAACACAAGCGCACATTCGTGGCTTCTTGGCGAAACAAAAGTTCGCTAGACAACAAAAAGCACTTGAAGCCAAACGTCAGGCGTCGGCTCAACTCATCGAACGTATGTTCCGTGGACACAAAGGACGTATTGCCGCAACAACAGCGCGTGAACATCAACAAATTCGTGAAGCAAAGGTTACCCAGTTTATTGCCGCTAAAAATACGCAAGCAAAAAAAGCTGTTTTTGATGCTGTACGTAAGCACACTCAAGCGCAAGCACGCGAACGTAACGAGAAAATCGCAGCAATAAAACTACAAAACGCATGGCGTGTCAAACAAGCCAAAAGAACATTCATACGGTTACAAAAACAACAAGCTAGCCGTATTACAAAGAAAAACGCGGCGGCACAAGATCTGTATAATTTGGGAAGCAAAGCACGTGATCATCTCGCAAAACAAGATGAAGCTTTAGACAAACTGCAGAAAACTGGCATAAAAGCAAAAAAACGGGAAGAGGCTATAGAAAGAAATACACGTCTACTTAGCGACTTACAACCCCTTAGCAAAGTCGAACAATCGCGTCGCAGTTCTTTGCCAGGATCTCGACAAATACCAGCGACAGATGTAAAAAGTCGCTCATCATTTCCATTTCCGTCTATTCTTGAATCGATGCCAATCTCTACACCAGGAGAACTTCGTGCATGGAGAGACCAGAACACACCGCAAAAAACACAGCCAAAAGGAACCTCAGGTGATTCAACTTATCCTATTCAAACAAGCGGCGGGTTAAAAGCATATGATGACATCACTATCAGTGACACAAAGGCACAGAGAAATATGTGGTCGCCCCCATTTTCACCGCAATCACAGGAAGAATCGTACACATCACCTGCAGGCGATCTGATAGCAGGTAACCAATTAGCGTCCTCACTTAGAAAGAAAGCACCTGTTTTACGTGGATCAACCGTACGAAAGACAGAGCAATCCTCATACTTTGCTGCGGCTGATACCGCTAAGGAAATGCTTGATTTTGATGATGCTGGATCAACGATAAATAGTCGCGTATCACATAAACAACCTCAAACGTTACAAAACACACAACCCACTGAATCGCATGCAAATTCATCATACACGGATCAAGAACCTACCGTCAGAGATGTTGCACCTTCCACGCCAAAACGAGCGAAAGTTCCAGGATCACGCAGCACACCAGTAACGCCTGAACATGGGAACGTGAAGCCACTATCGGAACGTAAATCGGTCAGCGCCTCCACAACACCTGTGCGTGAAACGGCAACAGGAAAAAGCCCGATTAGTTCGATCAAACTTATCCCAGAGGATTTGGAAAATAGACGTCCAAATAATCCTGGAAGCTTGCTCGACGCGCTTAAAGCCGAAGAATTAGCTGATCAAGGCACAGAACAGGATGAAAATAATCCGCATCAAAAATTAGTACCGACAAAGAGTATATTTAGTTCCGCAAAAGATGTATCTTCTGCTGTTGGTGCGATTCCACCTCAGCCTCCACTTACTGTGTTTAATGCCCTTATTGACCAGTCTGCCCATGTTCACGTTACACAGCAAGAGGCAAAACAAGCACGGCTAGAGCGTGCTGTTGCAGAAAAACGTAATGCTGTTAGTGCCCTTGAGGAAAGGCGTGCTGAGTATATGTCAGGAACCTTAACGCGCAAACAAAAAACAGAGAAATTTACCGTTGAAAGTTCATTAGCCGCTGCTAAAAAGGCATTAGAAATTGCCGAACGACAATTGCATGAAGAAGAACGCCGTCAATCGTTTCAAGAAAATATGCTTCAAAGTCTAAAACTTTCATCGAAGGTAACAGTTGGACAGCGTAGATTATATGTTGGCACAACACCTGCGAAAAAAGCACAAACACCAGGTCGTAAACCAAGCATAACATCGACCACAAGCCAATTAAGCGAAGCGCATGATCAACACAATGAAACAGCACATAATGACACAGAAAAACGTCAATCTCTTGCCTTTCCAGCGTTGCCTGGCATAGAGTCAACTAACGATCATAATACGATTCTGGACGCGTCATCTGTTGGCGAATCTATTGAAAAGAAAATGCCGACCACTCAAGAAGAAGAACGACCTCTACCTAACGAAGAAAATTTCACGGCGCGTTTAGCTGAAACGCGAGAACGTCTTGCGGCATCAATGCTTGAGATGAAAGAGCGTAGAGAACGCGAAGCCATCGCTGCACATGAAGTCGCACATGAAAAAGACGAGCGTAATAGAATGGCGCGAGAAGACGCGCACATGCAAGAAATTCGCGCGCAAGAAAAGGCAGCGGCTGCAGAGGCAGCAAAGGTTGATGCAGAGATTGGTGCGGCAGTAACCAAAATACAAAAAGTGTGGCGAGGCAATAAAGCACGTGCAGAAGAAGCCGTAGGTTTTGACCCCGAATATGGCAACCCAGACATTCGTCACCCCTATGCACAAGCAGGAAATGATATATCGGCGAGACGTAAACCAATTGATATGACAGATTTGGATTTCAGCGACCCTGAAATGGTGTCGCGTTTACAATCAAATGTCATGTCGTTACGGACATATATTGGTGATACTGTGAATGATATTGATGAATTAATGCGAAAAAACAAAACAATGAATAAAAAAACAAGAGAAAAATACACTCAAATTATCGGAGACTATTCATCCCATTCATATGAACTCTTAGATTATGACATACAAACACACACTGGATTGGCTAAGGCTATTAATTATCTTCATCAAAATGGATATAATATTAAACAGGCCATCGATAATGTACGTGGTGATATGGGGTATACCCATGCTTATAGTGCATCAGATACAAGAACAGAAGCTACTATAGAAAAACCAATTGATGAAGGTCTAAAATATAATTGGAATGTCCGTAGCATCGATGATGCATCAGCAAATAATAGTAGTTTTTATAAATCAATAGGAGAAATCAGCGATCCTGATGACGAAAAAACTATAAGTTCTACGTTAAGTAATGATGATAATTCAAGCCTAGGTTCTTGGGGGCCCCGTCGAAGAGACACGATGGAACCAGTAAAGGGAACCACTAAAATGCCTATCAGAACAACTCAATTAGTTGCTTCAATACATGAACCAGTAGCAGATATTCATGTGCAAAAGAAAAAAGTTATGCCTATTCGAACAACTCAACTAGCTGCTTCATCACATGAACCAGTGAAAGAGCCAACCGAAATAAAGAAAAAAGAACTACCTGTCAGAGCAACTCAACTAGCTGCTTCAGCACATGAACCAGTGAAAGAGTCAACCGAAACAAAGAAGAAAGTACTACCTGTAAGAACAACTCAATTAGCTGCTTCAGCACATGAACCAGTGAAAGAGTCAACCGAAATAAAGAAGAAAGCATTACCTGTCAGAACAACTCAATTAGCTATTTCAGCACATGAACCAGTGAAAGAGCCAACCGAAATAAAGAAAAAAGCACTACCTGTCAGAACAACTCAATTAGCTGTTTCAGCACATGAACCAGTGAAAGAGCCAACCGAAATAAAGAAAAAAGCACTACCTGTCAGAATAACTCAATTAGCTGCTTCAGCACATGAACCAGTAGTAAGTATTCATGAGCAAGAGAAAAAAGTTATGCCTATTCGAACAACTCAATTAGTTAAAGAAATACTTGAGGAAGAAAGCAGTATTCCAGCAGCAAGTATGCTATCTGAAGTAGCGCATTTTGATCATGCAGATAATAAAGGAATAGAACAAAAAAAGAAAAAATTACCCACGAGAACATCAACAATAAAATAACTAAATAAAACAATATAGGAGAATAAAATGAGAATAATAAAATCAATTTTTACATTATATGTAACTTTTGTATCAGTTACGAGCTTAACATGTGCAATGCAACATGGAGCTCGTGACGATGCATCCCATTTTTCACGAAGGACAGTAAACAAAATTTCTAATCCTTCGAAAACTATTATTGAATCTACTGATGCAGGATCAGTAGGTGGGGCTGTTAGCAGAATGAGTAAAACTACAAAATTGATTTCATCTGCTCCGAGGCTTATGACTAAAGAACCACGAAATTTTAATGCAAGATTAATCTCTCTACAAGGGATACAAACCTCTGCCCAGGCTGCAGATAAATTTAAAGAAATCATTGGAAAACAGCATGATATAGGATTTATTGACTATAATGGAAGTGAAATTGTATGCCAATATCTACGTGCTTATGAAGAAGCTGATATAGTTATTCAAAGACAAGAAAATATAATTAGAGATAAAGATAGAACAATTAGCAGCTTACGTGAACAATTGTCAAAAGGGACTTCTGGTGAATTTGCTGAGTATGCTGGCACATTGATAGATATTAAAGCGGCACCAGTTATGGCATTTGCACAAACAATTCCAAATGAATCTAGACGTTCAACTGTTGACTGGGACATGGATACGAATGTAACATTCAGAACAAAAGAAATCTCTGCTTCTGCACAAATACTTATCAAAAAATTATCTGAAGAAGGTGATTTTTACACGGGAAAACTAAAAGAGTCTGCAGCTGAAGCTGGCAGAGAGATTCCAGGAGCACAGTATATATCAAAAAGAGGCTCGACTAAGTCTCCGCTTGCTTTATATTTTTCTAGTATAGATAGCGTCTGTTGTTATGCTGTAGAATTCTCAACTTTAGGAAATATGTCACCTGCTGTACTACAAGCACAGTCAATGCATTTAGAGCAAAATAATCAATCTCTTTTTGAAACTGAATCAGAAGATGATCCTACCCCAACAATAGGTGAATCAATAATTCAAATGTTTAAAGAAGATATAGATATGTTTTCCACAAATGCAACACAAGACGCAACTGATGTAAGAAAAAAAGAAACCTTTAAAAAGTTACTTAGAACAGCATTATTAAGATTTGCAAGAAATCCTGAATCTAGAGAAATCTTACATTCATTAATGGAAAAAACAGAAGAAACAATAAGTGCAACTGAATCAGGGCAAGAATTAACAAAACATGTTTATGATATAACAAAGAATTGTGGTTCAGTATTTAATTTATTCAACAGCAAAGAAATGGTTACATTTATGGTCTTTTCTAAAGAGCATAAAGAGAAATTCTATCCATCTGAAACTTATGTTTTTAGAGACGAACGGTAATTATACACAAAAAGCCCCTCTCATCGGGGGCTTTTTTATTTCCCGCCTCTCTTCATGTGATCTCTCCCATCATTCTTCCTCCATGACTTTCCTTCTCTCTCTTGTCACTTGTCTTTTACCTCTTGTGTCTTGTCTCCCCGCTCTCTTTCCTTCCCCCCCACAACACACACAACAATCCCTTGCACAATCCCCCCGCTTCGCGCTATGAAGAACACAGTCATTCAATTTTTCCTTCATATTTTACATGCTTTCTTTTATACCGACATTTTTTTCACAAGTAACTCCACCCTCCGTCTTATTCACCCTCCCTTTTCCTCTGATTGATCCTGTCGCAATCACACTCGGTCCTCTCAGTATCCATTGGTACGGTCTTGCTTACCTCGCTGGTATATCACTCGCCTGGGGGTACGCACGCATGATATCCCCTCTCTTCAGCATCGCCAAAAAGGACATCGATGATTTCATTACATGGGCTGTTGTCGGCATTATCGTTGGTGGCCGTTTGGGTTATGTTCTTTTTTACAATCCCTCTCATTTTTTACACCACCCTTTGGATATCTTCAAAACATGGGAAGGTGGCATGGCGTTTCACGGGGGGCTAGCAGGGGTAATTATTACAACGATTTTGTATTGCTACCGACGGCACATTCCACTGATGCGTTTCAGTGATATCTTAGCGATTGTATCCCCTATTGGGCTTTTTTTAGGACGCGTGGCTAATTTTGTGAATGCAGAACATTATGGCAGACCAACCGACCTGCCCTGGGGCGTGATTTTCCCGCACAGTGATGGTGTTATTCGCCACCCCAGCCAATTATACGAAGCTTTAGGCGAAGGAATGATGATTGGTCTAGTTATGCTCTTCTGTGTACGGTTCATTGCAGGTTCATTTTCGGCTCTACGATTGAAAAATCCACCTATGCCCTTGCGTCTATCTTCCTTTCATCCTGGATGCCTCACAGGAATTTTCATGCTATCGTATGGCGTAATCCGTTTTCTGCTTGAATACGTACGGCATCCTGATGGTTTCTTATCCTTGGGAAGCCTCACGCTTACGCTGGGTCAGGCATTGTGCATTCCCATGATTGGCATGGGGCTCTATTGGGTTATGCCCAAACAGCATAATGCTGCCGAATGACGATGATCCCCCAGAATCCCCCCCACACCACAATTGACGAACAATTAAAGGCACATATCCAAACCTTTGGTGCCTTACCCGTGCGGCATTTCCAGGACATTCTACTCTACAGCAAAAACGGCTATTACGCCAATCAACACGTCATTGGGCGTCAGGGGGATTTCATAACGGCGCCTGAGATTAGCCAGGTCTTTGGAGAGATCTTAGCCCTTTACTATATTGATTATTGGCAGCGTATTGGAAAACCAGATCATGTAACCTTTGTTGAACTTGGCGGTGGACGCGGTACACTCATGGCGGATATGGTGCGTATCTTTAGCCATTTTCCTGATTTTATACGCGCGCTATCCCTTCATATTGTCGATATATCACCCATTCTACGGCACCAACAAATCACTAAAATTGCTGCACCCATTACCCATCACGCGTCCCTTGAAACCGTACCTGAATCCGATACAACCTTTATCATAGCCAATGAATTTTTTGATGCCTTACCTGTTGAACAATGGATTGTGAATCAAGATGGCAAACGCCCACGATTGATTGATGTTAACGACACGTGGTACTATATTCCACACGGCATCGATGAATATGTAATAGAAACCAGCGAAATGAGCCTTAACATTGCCAGGGAAATCAAACGCCGCCTTATGCATGGAGGCTCTACGCATAAAAGCACTGGTGGGATGGCATTAATTATCGATTATGGTGATGCAGTGACAGCACGTGATATTCGAAAAGGTGACACGCTGCAAGCTGTATATGCCCATCAAAAGGTGTCTGTTTTTGACCATATGGGACAGGCCGACCTATCGCATCATGTCGATTTTAAGACCCTTATCGACGTATTTACGCCGCTTTCAACCACACTTACACCACAAGGTGCCTTTTTAACCACTCATGGAATAATGGAACGCACGGAATATCTTGCCAGTAAAGCCCCAGGTCAAGCTGCAATGCTTCGCACAGGCACAGCACGGTTGATCAGTGAATCGGTAATGGGCGCTTTATTCAAAGTACTATGTGTAGAGACCGTGGGAAAATAGACATTTTCATTAGAAAAATGATGCCGCCTGAGCCGGTTTAATTTCTTGATCCTCTCGTGGCCGGTATGCCAGGTGGGTGCCGTAAATAACATAGCCTATGACTATGACAGGGACAGCCCCCGAGAGTTTTAATTGGGCCAAGGGATACGAATGTCCTCGAACTCTGCAGCATCAACTATGAACGTAGCACAAAACAGAGCCATTGGGTATTTTTTTTCAAGACTCTGCGCTCCTCTTGCATCAAAAATTAACAACACATTTTTCATTTAAAACATCTAAAATTGTTTGTAATAATCATCACACTTCCGCTAGGATGGTATCAGAGACCTAAGATTTCAAAGAAATCACGTGTACCAAACAAAATCACGCTCAGACATTTTTGAACAACCCCTGTTCACAACCACAAAATATCCAAAAGATACATTTTGGGAAGACGAGAACGCTCGCCCTTTTCATCTATCAATCCCTGAGCAATTTCAACACAAAAAGGCACAAGCCACACAAAAAAACACGCGCAACGCTTCAATAAAACGTAGTACACGCCCCAACACAGAAGACGCTTATTACAAAAATCAACAACGTTTTGCAAATCGTCAACAAACACCCTATATGTATGATCGTCCCTATTCAACATTATACGGTTTTTTTGTACAGAATTTTTATGCTAATTGGATCGAAAAGGAGCTTAATTTCACCATGAGCAAGCTCTCATTCCTCGCCTTAATTATAGGGCTTTTCTTCTTAAGTTCACTTCTTTTTATAACGGGATTTTTAATTGCTGTTAATGTTTATAACATTGGCGCCCCTCAGGAAATAACATCGAATCTACAATCTGGCAATTACACCTTACCCAACCTTGACGGATCAATGCCACAGATGGGCATGCCCCAAATAGGTACACAGCAGATGACTGGCACGTTAGCCAATACTCCGCTTGCAAACACACCGCGTCCTGATTTAATGAAAGCCAACCCAACCGATCTGCAAAATGCACGTATGGGTGATGTGACGATGCAACAAACAGAACGCCTTCCATCAAAATACGCACAACTGCCTGTGCAATCAATGCCCCCTATGCCAGAAAGCGGTGCGCAATACATGGTTGATCAACGGGCACCACTTACAGATCATTTACCATCTCCACGCCCTGTATACGCGCAGCAGCCAGCCTATCCATCTTATGGGCAGTCAGCTTATGCGCCGCCCTATCATCCTAATTACGCACCACAGGCACCACAATATCAACAACCGTATCAACAGCAATTTGCTCAACGAAATCCTAATCCCGCACAAGCACAACAAAACCCCTATATACGTCAACAAGTACCTTACCGCCCGCAACCCATGCCGCCAGCACCCTATCCAGGTGGCTATCCGCAAGCGCAATATCAACAGTACCCACAGCAGCAACCTGTAGCACCAGGAGGGTATGCGCCTGCACCTTATTAAAAACGCCGTAAGCCTATTATTCCGTGAAAGAGAATCGATAAAAAACCCCCGCTAAGACGCATGTCCTAACGGGGGTTTTAAATATGCAATTCTCATTGCACAAACGATGAAGAATAATTTTTACTCTTCTTCTGAGTGATGATTCAACATAACATCTGATTCTTCGTCAATCGGAATCATTACTTCTTGCTGTGTGTTATTTTCAAACAACATAATTGGCCCTTGCGGCATAATCGTTGATATTGCATGTTTATAAACAAGTTGTGAATGTCCTTCACGACGCAATAACATCGTTGATTGGTCAAACCAAGTCACAATACCTTGTAATTTTACACCATTTATCAAAAAAACTGTTAGTGGAGTTTTGTTTTTACGAACATGATTCAAAAAAACATCTTGTACATTTACGGGCTTTTCTCCGGCCATATGGCTATTATTCCTTATTATCTTTACTAAAATTTGATAATAATGATGCTTTTTTCAATCTGCAAGTGAAAAAATAAATAAGAAACACTTTTTATATAATTTTATCTAGAATCAGATAAGTCCCCCTACGCAGCAGCTTCAAATAAATGACTCTTATCGAAAATGAATAGGTGACATACAATAACACTACTGACAAAAAAACTTTTTTTTGTATATACTAAGTGTATGAGTCACCTTTATTATGTGTGAATGATTTTAGTTATGCATTACTTTATTCTTCTAATCACCTTTTTTGCCTGCACTATCGCTCCTCTAAACGCAGCACCAACCCGTATCGAGATCACAAAAGGAAAGGTTCAACCTGACCCTATTGCGATCATGAGCTTCACAAACGCTACAGATAAAAAAGCAGCTGAAAAAGGAGAAAAAATCGCCGAAATTATAGCAAGCGACCTTCGTAATTGTGGTTTATTCATGCCGATTGATAAAAGTGTTTTCGCTCAAACAACAGATGAAATCCAAACAAATAATATAAATTTTCCTGAATGGCAAAAGATTGGTACACGTTTTATTGTAACAGGTACAGTGATTTTAAATTCATCGTCAAAAATGACAATTGAATTTAGACTCTTTGATATCCTGGATAAAAAGAAAATGATCGCGCAATCTATTACTGGTGACCGCGAAAAAATGCGCTATTTAGCCCATGCCGTTGCTGATCAAATTTATACACGCATTACAACAGAGGCTGGCTATTTTAACACGCATATTGTCTATTCTGAAACGCATGGTCCTGACAAGAAACGTACATCCCGCCTTGTCTTCATGGATTATGATGGGCACAACGCACGCAATCTAACAAGTACAAAAAATCTTGTACTGACACCTCGTTTTTCGCCCACAGGAAAAGAAATTGCCTACCTCAAATATGAAGGTCGAGAGGCACACGTTTTCGTAATGAATGTCACCACAAAGGTTGAACATAAACTCGGAAAAATTGGCGAAATGAACTTTGCGCCTCGTTTCTCCCCCGATGCAAGCGCAATCATCATGAGCCTTATCAAAGATGGTTCAAGTGCCATCTATACAATGAACCTTGCTGCACGCAAACTTGTTCGCCTAACCGATCACATATCAATTGATACATCCCCCTGTTACGCACCAGACGGCAAACAAATCACCTTTACCTCGGATCGTAGTGGTCAAGAAAAGATTTATGTCATGAATGCAAATGGCGGCGACGTGAAACGCATTAGTTTTGGTGAGGGGCAATACTCGCAGCCTGTTTGGTCGCCACGTTCTGACCTTATTGCCTTTACAAAACGCGCCGTTGTGGATGGACAATCCCGTTTCTTTATTGGCGTCATGTCACCAGATGGCACCAATGAACGCATGATTGCCGACGGATGGCTTGTTGAAGACCCTTGCTGGTCATCAAATGGACGATATTTAATATTCACCAAACAAACATCAATCGACCAAAAAGCTGAACTGTATATGGTCGATCTAACAGGGTATAATCTTCACAAAATCGAAACAAAAGGCAATGCATCAAATGGCGCTTGGTCACCAATTGCAAGCAATATCGTTAACCCAATAAACACACCTACTCAACAATAATCACCGAATAAGTAGCTTTTTATGTATAAAATATGCTAAAAGGCACTTATGATTACATAAAATATTTAAAGACTGCTTTTTACCCATTATGACCTATAGATTATTATCATTTTTTATTATATTCACGTGTTTTCAATTACATGCTGAAGCTATTTCTCCACAAACAACTTCATCTGTTGCTGTTGAAATACCAACAGACACATCACACAAATCGACAACAGATAAAACAACTGACAAAGAAACAGATAAAACAGCATTTGAGGCCATTCCCTTTCATGCAAAATATAAAATTGAGCTTGATAAGAAATCACACTTTGATCCAGGCATACACGAAGTCCACGGAACACTTGAAATGACCGTTGAAGACAAAGGTGATTCATGGATGATGCAACAAAAATCAACTTTGTACATTTATTACAAAGGCAAAAAAACAGCGGATAAATACGATCTAACCATTGCAAGCTGCGAAGCAAAAGATGGGCAAAGCTATGAATTTTATGTCAGATCCATATCAAATGATACAAATGATGAATACATCCTTAAAGGTGATGCCAAAATTCCAAATGGTCAACCTGGTTATGCCCAATTTAACCAAGGTGATGTCAAAACCATTACGTTACCAAAAGGAACCTTATTCCCGCTGAACCATTTGCATCTTTTGATTCAAGAAGCCATCAAAGGCAACATCACAGTTGGTCAAAAAAAAGTTATGGATGGATCAAGTGATGCGCAAGAAGTAATCGAAGTCGATGCCTATATTACCCCCGAAACCAATGACAAACTAAAAATCAATATCAATCAAACAACATCAGATCAAGCAGCTATTGATTTTGCTGCCAAACTCAAGACCGCAAAAGCCTGGCAAATAAAAATGAATGTATTTCCCCTTGGAAGCCGCGATTCGTCCGAACCTGAATACAACTACACACAAACAGTCAATAATTTTGGTATTCCGTTGTCAATGCGCATCAAATACCCTGATCCCGAATTTACGGTCAAAATAAAGCTAACTGATTTTGGCAAAGCAACAACATCAAATATGACACTTGATTCACTACCATCATCCCAGACAGAATGCACGAATTCAGCATCTTAATTTCATACAATAAACAAAAATAAGACCTTTATATAAACAACACACTTGAAAGATTATGATTTTATGACAGCGGCATATATCACGACCCCCATTTATTATGTAAATGACAAACCGCATATTGGTCACGCTTACACAACGCTTGCCTGTGATACACTCGCCCGTTTTTGGCGTCTTCAAGGGAAAAATGTTCATTTTCTAACAGGAACAGACGAGCACGGTCAAAAGGTTGAAAAATCAGCCCAGGCAGCCAACACGAGTCCTAAAGAATTCGTCGATACTGTATCTCAAACATTTCGCCATCTTGCCACAAATTTAGCCATAACCAACGATGATTTTATTCGTACAACAGAACCACGCCATATAAAAGCGGCGCAAGCCCTTTGGACACGCCTCATTGATAATAATGCCATCTATTTGGGTGAATATGCGGGCTGGTATGCAGTTCGTGATGAAGCCTTTTATGCCGAATCAGAATTGATTAATGGTAAAGCACCAACGGGCGCTGATGTTGAATGGGTAACAGAACCCAGCTATTTCTTTAAGCTTTCAGCTTATCAAGATCAGCTTCTCGATTATTATAAAAATCATCCCGATTTTATTGCACCAGAATCACGACGAAACGAAGTTATTCGGTTTGTAGAAGGCGGGTTATTTGATTTATCGGTTTCACGAACAAGCTTCACATGGGGTGTTCCTGTTCCTGGCGATGATAAACATATTATGTATGTATGGCTCGATGCGTTGACCAATTACATGACGGCTCTCGGCTACCCTGATGAAGAAAATCCTGACTTCAAAACGTTCTGGCGTGAAGCTATTCATGTCGTTGGCAAAGATATTCTACGTTTTCATGCTGTTTATTGGCCAGCGTTTCTCATGGCAGCCAATCTCCCACTGCCTAAGCAAATTTTTGCCCACGGCTGGTGGACAAATGAAGGCGTAAAAATATCAAAATCACTAGGCAATACAATTGACCCACTCGAATTAATTAATACTTTTGGTATTGATGCTGTACGTTACTTCTTGCTACGTGAAGTTTCATTTGGGCAAGATGGTGACTTTTCACGCCAAGCGCTTATCAACCGCCTTAATAGTGATTTAGCAAATGCCTATGGAAATCTTGTACAGCGCGTTTTATCCTTTATTTTCAAACACTACACAGGCATCTTACCAACACCAATACACATGACAGAAGGCGATCTTGCATTCCTTCAGTTGCCTGATGACTATTTACCGACCATTTCTGAAATGCAACTGAATCGTTATGCAGAAAATGTGTGGGGTCTAATTGGACGTGCCAACCAATATATGGACGAACACAAACCGTGGTCGCTCAAAGCCACAGATCCAGATCGTATGGCAACGGTACTATATGTACTGGCTGAATATATTCGGAAAATAGCCCTTCTCACACAGCCTCTCGTACCTATTGCAAGTGCCAAGATTTTAGATCAACTTGCTATATTACCAGAGAACCGTGACTTTTCATATATGGGTGCAGCACTCGTACCAGGTATTCAGCTTCCCGAACCACACGGTGTTTTCCCCCGTTATCAGGGGTAAAAACAAAAAAACACCCTAAATATCAACATCCTTAAAGAATGGGGCATTTTCTTGAATAAAAAGAAAGCGTGCTTCTGCATTACGCCCCATTAAACGCGCGACAAAATTATCGGGAGCCGTGGCTTCTTCTGGCAATAATTTCACTTGTAATAATGTTCGATGTTGCGGCGACATTGTTGTTTGACGCAGCTGATCAACAGGCATTTCACCCAAACCTTTAAAACGACTGATTTCAACTTTGCTATTTGCACGAAACTTTGTTTTCATAAACAAATCTTTTTCAGCATCATCGCGTGCATACAAAACGGTTCCCCCATTTGCTAATCGATAAAGCGGCGGCTGCGCCAAATAAACATAGCCCCTTTCAATGATAGGACGCATTTCTTGAAAGAAAAATGTAAGCAACAAAGATGCAATATGGGCACCATCAACGTCAGCATCGGTCATAATCACCACACGATGATACCGTAACTTTGTGACATCACATGCCTTTCCGATACCACATCCAAGCGCAAGGGCCAAATCTGAAATTTCTTGATTTGCCTTTAACTTATCGAGGGATGCTGTTGCCACATTTAAAATTTTCCCTTTAAGAGGCAAAACGGCCTGTGTTGCACGAGAACGTGCTTGCTTTGCTGATCCACCCGCTGAATCACCCTCGACCAGAAATAACTCACATTGTGCAGGATCTGTTGAGGTACAATCTGTCAATTTCCCTGGTAAACGAAGCTTACGCGTTGCGCTGGCACGTGCAACTTCTTTTGCCTGCTTTCGGCGAAGACGATCATCGGCGCGCGCCAATGTAATTTCCAAAATACGTTCAGCAAGCTTTGGATGTCCTGCCAACCAATGATCTAAATGATCCTTAATTGTATTTTCAACCAGGCGTGTTGCATTTTGGGATACTAATTTTTCTTTTGTTTGCCCCTGAAACTGTGGCTGCGGAATAAAACATGATAAAACAGCAATTACAGCACCATTGACATCTTCTGCCGTCAGTGTTGATGTACGTCGATTATTGATACGTTCTCCATAATCACGAATGGCACGGGTTAAAGCAGATCGCAAGCCAGCCTCGTGCGTACCACCCTGTGGCGTTGGGATTGTATTACAAAAAGAGACAATACGCGCATCTTCCCCTAAATCAATATCATCATCCAACAAAGATTGTGGCCAAAAAAGTGCCCATTCAGTACGTCCCTGCTGTTCAGGGAACGCCGCATCCCCACTAAAACAATTTGTCTCATCAAGAGTAATTTCGGATTCCCCCTTAACCAAGTCCCCTAAATAATCGGTTAACCCTTGCGGATACAAAAAACGCTGTTCACGTGGGATACGATCATCTTTTATCAACGATGGATCACACGACCAAAAGATTTCAACGCCTTTAAAAAGGTATGCTTTTGCCTGCGCTAATTGGTAAATGGTTTGTGCCCTAAAAGCATGTTTATCAAAGATTTCGGGATCGGGATGAAAACGAATACTCGTCCCACGTTTGCGTGTTGGTGTTTCATCTTGTAAAAGCGTCGTTATTGAATTGCCACGTGAATAATCTTGACGATAACAAATTTTATCGCGGCGCACTTCAACCTGAACGAGATCAGATAATGCATTAACAACCGATATACCAACACCGTGCAAACCACCTGATGTACTGTACACATTTGTATCAAATTTACCACCCGAATGCAGTGTCGTAAAAATAACCTCGAGCGCTGACAAATGGGGAAATTTAGGATGTGGGTCAACAGGAATTCCACGTCCATCATCCGATATGGTGATGACATTATCCTTATCAAGGCGGATTTCAATACGTTTGGCAAATCCAGCAACAACTTCATCCATCGCATTATCAAGCACTTCAGCTACCAAATGGTGCATTGCCTTTTCATCCGTGCCCCCAATATACATACCAGGACGCTTGCGAACAGGCTCAAGCCCTTCAAGGACTTCAATATCCTTCGCTGTGTAATCTGCCTTTGGTTTTTTTGCTGAAGGCCCTTTGGCTAGGGAAATTTTATCAAATAGAGTCGGTGCCGTCATATTAATTATCCGTATCATTCACAAAAGAGTTAAGGTGTCGCATTTAAAAAAGTTGGAAGTGAGCCAAGAATAGCACCGCCCAAAATATGAACATGAAAATGGGGAACTTCTTGATGTGCATGTACGCCCGTGTTACTGACAAGACGAAATCCTGAATCCTTTATACCAAGACGATCAATTGTTTGAGAAAGCCCCCTATAAAAACCAACAATTTCATCAGTAGATGCATGTGTTTGAAAATCATAAGCATTCATGTAGGCACCTTTCGGTATCAGAAGTGCATGAATGGGTGCGCGCGGAAAAATATCATGAAACGCAAAAACATAATCATTTTCAAAAATAACACGGGCAGGCACTTCACCACGAAGCATCCGTGCAAAAATATTAGAATGATCATAAGACATGCAATAGAGCTCTTTACAAAATGTGTGTCCTGTGATTTTAGCGACAAAACACAAAGATTCCAAGCATTAAATAATAATAAAAGAAGGAGGGGAAAAACTATATAAAATAAAAATAAAACAAAAGCGGGAGTATTACTTGAGTAAGTTTGGCAGCGACCGACTTTCCCGTGTCTTAAGACAAAGTATCATAGGCGCTGGACGGTTTCACTGTCGAGTTCGGGATGGGATCGTGTGTTGCACATCCGCCATAGCCACCAAA